>JAFSWZ010000035.1 GCA_017450125.1 Synergistaceae bacterium
ACGGCAACCTTATCGTTCACGAGGACGTGTATGATGACTTCGTCGAAGTCCTCGTGAAGGAAGGCGCGTACATCCCGACATGGGAGCAGGCAGAGGCCATCAAGAAGGTAATGTGGGACGAGACCGGCCACAGGCTTCCTGACACAGTCGCAATCAGCGCACAGGCACTTGCGAAGGCGGCAGGGTTCGAGATTCCTGCGGACAGAAAGTTCATCGCAGTACCCAACAACGGCCAGAAGGAAGGCTTCACCATCCGCACTGCTGAGGACATCAAGAGGTGCATCGGCAAGGAGCATTTCTTCAGCACCGAGAAGCTGACGACGCTCCTTACGCTGTTCAAGTACGGCGGAGAGTTCCAGACTGCGCTTGACATCATGCTGGAGATCTTCGACAAAGCGGGCGGCAAGGGACATTCCTGCGGACTGTACTCCTTCGACGACGACCATGTACATCGTCTGGGAATGTGCGCACCTGTTTCGCGCTGCATGATCCGCCAGCCCAACAATCGCGGCAACGCAGGAAGCGCGACCAACGGTATGCCTCCGACCAACTCGATGGGCTGCGGCACTTGGGGCGGCAACATCGTCAGCGAGAACATCACGCTGAAGCACTACATGAACACGACGTGGGTAGCGCGTCCTATCATGGAGGATATGCCTTCACTGCAGGCACTCTTCGGAGAGTTCTACGTTGACGGCATGGACGAGGAATAACAATCAGCTAAAACTTTCACGGCAGGCCTCGCAGAGATGCGGGGTCTGTTGTTGTGAGTGAAACTTTACAATTTACAGGCTGGGTGCTAAACTCAACCAATACCAATCATTCATAACATCAAGGAGCGTTTAACTAAATTGGCAACAAGAAGAGAACCCCGCTTCAAATTATGCCGCCATCTGGGAGTTAATGTTTGCGGACATCCTAGGGCTCTGAAGCGTTCAGAGGCAAAGAAGAATCCCGCCGCAGCTGCAGCACGTACAGGGCAGAAAGTCTCACAGTACGGCCTTCAGCTCATGGAGAAGCAGAAGATCAAGGCTTATTACGGAATCTTTGAGCGTCAGTTTGCACGTTATTTCGAGATCGCAAAGAAGAGCCCCGACACCACAGGCACAGCTCTTCTCCGCGCGCTCGAGTGCAGGCTTGACAACCTCGTCTACAGAATCGGTTTCGCCCGCTCAATCCGTCAGGCACGCCAGCTCGTATCGCACGGGCACATCCTCGTCAACGGCAAGAAGGTGGACATACCCTCCTACGGCGTACAGGTCAATGACGTTATCAGTCTCAAGGAGAAGACCCGCACGAACCCGCTCGTAGAATCGAACTTCGGCGGACTGGTGAGCTTCAACGTGCCCTACATCGAGAAGGACAAGGCAACGTTCAGCGCAAAGCTCGTACGCGAACCCATGCGTGAAGAATTACCCATCGAGGTGAACGAGATTCTCGCAGTCGAGTTGTACTCAAAGTAGCAGACAATAACCACAACAACTTAGCTCTTATCAAGAGAGGTGGAGGGACCGACCCTGTGAAGCCCGGCAACCTGTTTGAATCAGGTGCCAATATCGGCAGCGTAGTAACAGCTGGATGATGAGAGAGAGATTACATAGCAAATGACCGTGTGCACTCTCTTGAAACATTCAGGAGGGTGCATTTTTATGAACAGGAGGCAGAAATAATGGCAGAGAACTTTATCTTTTCGTCCGAGTCAGTAACTGAGGGACACCCCGACAAGGTAGCGGATCAGATTTCCGACGCAGTGCTTGACGCGATTCTCCGTGAAGATCCGATGGGGCGCGTTGCGTGTGAGGTTATGGTGTCGACAGGATTTGTCGTTGCGGCCGGAGAAATCTCCACGAAGGCAGTTATCGACATCCAGAGCATTGCCCGTCAAACCATCAACGAAATAGGCTACACGAGGGCAAAATACGGCTTCGACGGAGATTCATGCGCGGTGTTCACTGCGATAGACGAGCAGTCAGGTGATATTGCGCAGGGAGTTGACGACGCAATCGAGGTGAGGGGCAAGGACTTGGCCGACGGCGACATAGCGAAGATCGGTGCAGGGGATCAGGGCATGATGTTCGGTTACGCGACGAACGAGACAAAAGAGTTCATGCCGATGCCGATAGCTCTCGCGCACGCAATGTCCCGCCAGCTCGCCCGTGTCCGCAAGGACGGAACGCTGAAGTACCTCAGGCCGGACGGAAAGACGCAGGTATCACTGCGTTACGAGAACAGGAAGGCAGTCCACGCAGACACTATCGTAGTGTCGACGCAGCACAGCCCTGACGCGAGCCTGAAGCAGATACGCGAGGACATGATAGCTCACGTTATTACGCCGATTGTCCCGGCCGAGCTCATCGACAAGGACACGAGAATTTTCGTGAACCCGACGGGACGCTTCGTGAAGGGCGGTCCTGCGGCGGACTCGGGACTGACGGGCAGGAAGATTATCGTCGACACTTACGGCGGCTGGGTGCCTCACGGAGGCGGGGCGTTCAGCGGCAAAGACCCCACGAAGGTGGACAGGAGCGGTGCGTACATGACGCGTTATGCGGCCAAGAACATCGTTGCGGCTGGGCTTGCTGACGAGTGCCAGATTCAGGTTGCGTACGCGATCGGAGTTGCTGAGCCCGTCTCCCTGAACGTCAACACGTTCGGCACGGCCAAGATTGATGAAGCAAAGATAGCGGAACTTCTGCGCGAGTGCTTCGACTTCAGGCCTGCGGCAATCATCAGAGACCTTGACCTCAGGAAGCCGCAGTACCGTGCTCTTGCGTCGTACGGGCACATGGGACGCATTGACCTGCCGGAGCTTCCGGGCTGGGAGAAGACTGACAGAGCAGAGGCTCTCAGGAAAGCAGCAGGATTGTAGAGTAGGAGAATCGTCATGGAACTCACAAGGAGAGATTTCCTCAAGGCCGGAGCAGTAACCGTCGCCGCAGCGGCAGTAGCGAACAGCATACCGTCATTTGCGGAGGAAGCTGCGCCCGGCTTTGAGGGCAAGAAGAAATTTGCAGGCATAGGTAGCTGCCGTAACGTTACGGAAGATGTCGTGTATGTAGGAGTAAGCGACCGCAGAATACAGCTCTTCGAGAACGTTTACCCGATACCGCGCGGAGTGGCCTATAACTCGTACGTACTGCTTGACGAGAAGACTGCGCTCGTCGACACGGTAGACCGTTCCGTAACGGGACAGTTCTTCGAGAACCTTGCGGCAGTGCTCGACGGCCGGGAGCTCGACTACCTCATCGTCAACCACATGGAGCCTGACCACAGCTCCGCTATCTCGGAAGTTCTCGTGCGCTACCCTAAGGCAAAGGTAGTGTGCACAGCGGCCGCCGCAGTTATCCTCAACCAGTTCTTTGCGTGCGACATCGCGGGGAGGAGCGTGATCGTCGGCGAGGGAGACACCCTGAACACCGGCAGGCACACGCTTACGTTCGTGATGGCACCGATGGTTCACTGGCCGGAAGTCATGATGACGTACGACAACGTGTCGGGGATTCTGTTCTCGGCGGATGCTTTCGGGAGCTTCGGCGCGCTCAACGGGAATCTTTTCGCCGACGAGGTGAACTTCGCGAAGGACTGGCTTCCTGATGCGAGACGCTACTACTGCAACATTGTCGGGAAGTACGGCCCGCAGGTTCAGGCAGTCCTGAAGAAGGCGGGAACTGTGGACATCAAGATTCTTTGCCCGACGCACGGCCCTGTGTGGCGCAAGGACTTGGGGTGGATTCTCGACAAGTACAGCAAGTGGAGCAGCTACACTCCCGAAGACAAGGCAGTGATGGTAGTGTACGGCTCTGTTTACGGCGGGACGGAGAGCGCGGCTAATGCAGTTGCGGCCAAGATTTCGCAGGCGGGAATTGCTGATGTTGCGGTCTATGACGTGTCGAAGACCCACGTAAGCGAGCTGATAGCTGAGGCGTTCCGTTGCAGTCATATCGTCTTAGCCTCAATAACCTACAACATGGGCATCTTCACGCCGATGAAGAATTTTCTACTTGACCTCGAGGCACACAACCTGCAGGGCAGGACGTTTGCGTTCATCGAGAACGGCAGCTGGTCGCCTGTGTCAGGGAAGCTCATGCAGGAGATTGTTGATAAAATGAAGGGGTGCTCTGTCGTCGGCAAGACCGTAACGGTGAAGTCCTCCCCGTCGGCGAAGGACTCGGAAGCACTGAACACGCTCGCTGAGGCTGTGGCTTCGTCCGTCTCGGGGAACACGGCTTCCCCTGCGGCGGCAGCTTCAGCACCCGTGAAGAAGAAGTGGGTGTGCACTGTTTGCGGGTACGTCTACGAGGGCGAGAGATTGCCTGAGGGGTACAAGTGCCCGGTGTGCGGCGTAGGAACAGACAAGTTCAAGGAAGCGTAAGGCAAGAAGAAACCCTCCCTGAAACTCTCGGGGAGGGATTATTTTCTGATTACTGGTGGAGCTGAGGAACTCCGAATAAATTACGTACCCCTTGTTGTAATGGCTATCTGTTAAATTACTCCGATATGCCCTTGTACGGTTTCTTGTACGGTAAGGTTTCACGCTCCAACAAGGCCAAGTTCACGCACAGGCATAAACACTTCAGCCCAGCTTTCTATCTGCGGCTCTGGTATATCCCAGCCGTCGTTGAGCCATATCTCCAGAAAGTCTTTCTTGACAGCCTCAAGTTTGGCTCGCGCTTCGGGATACGTATCACCATAGCCACGCACCGCCGCTTCACCTAAGAGAGGAATTGATAACATGATTCCTCCTCCGTCATCCTCAGAAAGTTCCTGCACCTTGACCTCATAAGGTAAGGACATGTAATAATCTAAATCCTTCATGATTGCTCTTTTCTCCCTCGTATGAACTCTAATAACTCTATATATTTTAGAATATCATTCAAGTAGCATCTTTTCACCATTCCGGCTTTAGTATTCGCACCATGAGTTACGGCCAGAGAAAAATCACCGCGAACGCCGAGCTTATAATTGCGCAGAAGGTCTTTCGCGCGTGGATTCCTTGCCAGCTCCATGAACTCGCTGTGCGTGCAGACCCACTCAGATTTCCTCTCAAACGTGAAGCCGTAATGAGTCAGCACGAGCTGTACATTCTGCCATGTGTCTTCCTTCAGCCTACGAGGTGCTTTCCAGCTCTCCACTATTGCCCTTATCTTATCTTCTTTGCTCATTATGTTTGGAAGACTCCTTTCAAAAAATGATGATAATTATAGCTCATTTTTGCTATAAAACATCATTCTTATGAGTGATAATGAGCTTGGAAATTCCTGATGCTATCTGTCCGCCCGGCCACTGCGCCACGTTACCACCTTGAAGCTCAGCATATTAACGAGGAACGTCATATCAATGTCCTTGAAATAGAACATCTGCAGAATTTTGGGATTCCCGTCCGAAGGATCGTATCGTTCATATTTCCCAAAACGCTCCGTCATCGCTTCAGGCTCCCACTTCGTATCAACGAAAATATGTTCCATCACGAAGTCGCGCTTCCTAAGTACAGCAGGAGGGTAGTTCCGCAAGCTGGCCGCACCTGTGCCTTCATAGACCTTGTCGCCCTCGTAGAAAATTTCTGCAGGCATCAGCGCATCCTCAACCGTAAACACATCACCAATCTGTATGCCGTATTTCTTCGCGATCGCCCGTCTGGACTTCAGCATCTTGTTGTTGAAAACGCCCTGCTGATATATCGACCGTTCCAGATCATCTTGAATGCCCAATCCGAATTTTTCCGACTCGCGGAGGTTTACTGCTTTCGCCTCGTCAAGCTCTGCAACGATAGCCCTCTGCTGTGCGTCCGTAACCTTCTCCAGCACATTGGGAGTCTGTTCTGCCTCTAGTATCTCGTCGATGTCATCATCAAGGAGGAAGCCATTTGCTTGAAGTTTTCTGTCGGCCTCACGAATTGCGGTTTGCATGTCGCTGGCCTGTGCAGACACAGCGAGCACCACCATGAGCACCATGCTCAGCATAAAGATACCCTTCCTCAAAATCACCGCGTCCTTTCCGTGTGTGGATTATCTCGAATCGCAATACGATCCATGAGTTTCCGAAACCAAGCCTGATTTTCCTCCGTAGCGGGTATTATGAAGCACATATAGTTATCTTCGTAATATAGCAGTTTCCCGCTCATGATGGCATTGCTTATGGTAGAGTAAGATACCAGTTCAGAGACCATCTACGCTATCACTGCAGTCTGTGTTACCATAGCCGGGCGTTTTACCATAGCCTCAGCTATCCTGTTTATAATGCTATAACCCTGCTCAGTAGGAGGCAATTCTATACGCTCCCCGTCGCGCTCGTACACCAGCATCCACTTGCTGCTTCGTGAACTGGAAGTCGGAACTTTCTTCACGGGCAGAGCCTCAGTGTCGCTTGCAATACTAGGTGCATCATCTTCACTCATCAAGTCAACGACAGACACACCCAGTGCCTGACTCAAATCATTTAGCTTTGCAGAGTTCGGGGTACGTTCCGACAATTCCCATCTCCTTATTGTATTGGGGTGAACATCTACCTTTTCTGCAAGCTGTTCCTGCGTCAAGTGCTGCGCTTCTCTATATCTTCTGACCTGTTCTCCAATACTCATGACTATCACCCCTTTTAGGGAAATATAACCGTTTGTGTCGATTAGTGCCAGAACTGTTTTTGTCGAAATATGTACCCGTTTAGGTTTGATAGTTGCTATAAACCCGTTTGGGTTGTAAAATATGCAACCATAAAAGGTTTGCGAAAGGGGGGCGAAGAATATACGCTTACGAGAACTCAGGGAACGTTTAGGGATCTCGCAGGAGGAATTAGCTGAACGAGTCGGCTGCCATTCCAACACAATTCGTAGGTGGGAATTAGGGCGCAGAGAACCGCGAAGCAGCGACATTCAGAAGCTATGCGAAATCCTAAATTGTACGGAAGCAGAACTTTTGAGCGTATCAGTCAAGCAGGAGTTCGAGGTCAAGATATTAATGGGGGTGAAGAGTTTGACAGGTTTGGCAGGAGTCGAGGTCGCAAGCAACAGCTTCTTCTACGGCGTTGAGGATGACGAGCCCCAGATAGTTATGGGCGGAAGAGTCAGGATCGACACGCCGGAACTCAGAGCAAAGGCGCGCGAGTTGATCCTCAAGAAGTTTGACGCGGCTTGCAGGATGTTCGACCTCAAGGACAAGATTGAGGCTGAGGCTTAGGTGAAACATTGACGAACAAACAGAACAAAACGGGCGAAATCAGCTACACAATCAGGTTTCCGCCTGAATTGCACCGATCGCTGAGGATACTGGCGGCCTACAAAGATACATCCATCAACAAGCTGATACAGGACATCCTCAGTCAGGCAGTTGAACAGGCCCGTGCTCAGATTCCCACTTTGTGATGCAGTCCTTGAACAGCTCCATGATGAGGGCGTTCAACGACAAGCCTTTATAGGCCGCAATGATCTTCATCTTGCGGTGTTCTAGGTCGTCATAACGGATTGTGAGTGCTGGCAATATATCTCCTCCTTGTGATGGTTGACATGATTGCAACCATTGACATTTTAACAATCGGCTTGTAACATGTATAGCTGTAATAGTTGTATTGCAACCTATAGGAGGATGAATTGAGCGGAGTACAAATATCGCAGGTACGCTGGCCTGTTGAGCTTTATGAATGGTTGCAGGAAAGAGCGTACAGAAGACGGCAGAGCATTAACAAGACAATCATCGAAGTAGTAGAGATCGCAAAGAAACAAGAGGAGGTGAAGTAAATGGACAAGGTACAGCTCGCTAATCCGTATGACCCGGCCAAGAGCTACAAGGTTGCTCACTGGTACGCAACGCCTAAGTTCGACGGCGTGAGGGCGGTATTCATTCCTCAGAGAGGATTCTTCACCCGCAACAACAAGCCCATCAATGGCCTTGACGATATGGCGGGTGTCCTCGAAGGAATCTGCGGGGAACGCGGGCTGTCGTTCGTTGATGGTGAGTTGGTACTGGCAGGAGGAAGTTTTCAGGCAAGCCAGAGCGCAATCCTTGCGGCAGAACACGCCGGAAAATCAAGCATAGAATTTCACGTTTTCGCGGTCGGCGGCGCGTTCAAGGATACGCAGGCAATGTTGAAGGAACTTCCTGATTTCCCGGAAGCACGGATTTTCAGAGTCGAGTCGGAGGCTATCCCCAACAGCTTTGAGGCCGTCGAGGAGGCTTGCAGGAAATTCACGGCGCAGGGTTATGAAGGCGTTGTGCTCCGTCATCCAGACGTGTCCTATCACGAGGGCAGGAGCAATCACCTGTTGAAGTACAAATTCTTCAAGGAGGCAGACCTGCGGATCGTCGGAGTCATTGACGGCGAAGGAAGGCTTGCAGGGACGCTCGGAAGTCTGGAGGTAGAAGGCACTGTTGAAGGATTGCGCGTCAGGTCGTGCGTCGGTACAGGCATGACGGACGAGGACAGAGAAATCTTCCATCAGGACGTTCACCTTATCGGCAAGGTCTTAACGGTCAAGTATCAGGCACTCACCGAGAAGCCGGACAAAGAAGGATTCTACAGCCTGAGATTTCCGAGCGTCATCGGTGTCAAGGAGGACAGGGATTTTAGGGTAGACGAGGCTTGTTTAGGGCAGGCCAAGACCGAAACATTCCCGACACCCGCAAACGTCGTTTATCGCAAGGACGGGACGGTAGAGGCAGGGTTTCAGGTTGTGTTCACGGATAAGCCTATAGGGAAGCTGTCATACATTCCCGGCAAGGCAACGATGGCTGGGTGGAAGGGCAGACTCTTTCAGTGCCGGAGCATTCAGGAGGGCGTGCAGTTGATCGCTGACCTGAAGCTCACGATCCCCAAGATACGGGAATTTGCGCGGTATCTGGGGGTAAGGCTGAAGGGATGCAGGTATCTCAAGGCGGAGATAGTGCGCCGGGTCATCAACGGGAGTCTTGGTGCAAAGCTGAGAGCGGACTCGCTGATGAGGGCGGTGCAGAAGAGAAAGGAGGAGCATGATGCAGGATTGTTCAACTATGCGGAAAGTCCGAGTGTCGCATTCGGCACGGGAGACAAACCGTCTGCTCGCGGATTACTGGGTGTTGCTCGATGCGAGTTCGTTCAACGGCAGGGCGCAGTTCGTGCTTGGACGTGAATTTGACTTCGATGCAGAGGGATTCTGCAAGGCGGCGCGGGGTGTTAGGGAGGCTGTGTGTCATGGATAAGTCATCACTGCTTGCACACATCATGACGCTTAGGCGTGAGGTAGACGGCCTCATGGACATGGTGATCGCGATGGAGGACACAGAGCCTCAGCCGGTGCAGGTGAAACAGGACAGCCCTGACGACTGGATGACGGCCAAGCAGACCTGCAAGTGCCTGAAGATCTCGGAGACCACGTTCTACGAGTACATCAGGCAGGGACTGCTTCCGCCGGGAATGGAGTTCGGGCCGAGAAGCAAACGCTGGAAGATGTCGGAGATCAGGGCATGGCGCGAGGCAAAGCAGAATCCCGCCGGTGAAGCCCCAAGACGCAGAGGCAGACGTTCGCGCGTTATGAAAATTGGAGCGTTTATGCATGTCTGAAGTTGAGATGGTACTTCCTGAAAAGCCTGTCTTCACGCCTCATGACTGGTTGTACGGAATGACGCTAGATATTCCCGATATGCCACCGCTGAAGCCGTGTCCTTTCTGTGGAAACGTTCCGGCAATATGCCGCTCAGAGCATGGCTGGTTTGTGATATGCCCGAGCTGCAAAACGATTTCGGATAACTATTCCAGCTGTGAAGTCGCTAAGGAAATGTGGAACAGGAGAAACACCGATGCCAAAAGCGAAACCGATTGACCGTGTGGAATACACGAAGAGCCGGACGATCCGCCGGACAGAGGACGGGAAAGTAATAGCCTCAGTTCTGCCGATGACGGTGGATGCGGCCTACGATGAAGAGCGCGGTGTAGTTGTTGATCGCGGGACGGGAGCTGAGGTTTGCCCGGTCTGCGGGACAAAGATTCTCCACGAGGCAGGGTGCGTAAGGTGCACAGCTTGCGGATGGTCTCGGTGCTGATTACTGAAAGGAGGTGAGATTCATGACAGAGCTTGAAGAGAGGCTTCGTGCGACGGAGGAATATTTCCGCGAGATGAACGATGAGGCGTTCAGAACGTGCCGCGAGTATGACCGGCTGCGGGCGAAGGTGAATGAGGTGCGTGCAGAGTATCGCGGGATTTGCGAGGTACTTCGCGCCCCTCACAGCGGCAAACCCTACGCGTACCTTACGGGGCTGGTCATGCTGAAGCAGAGAATGCACGACGAATACCGCGATGTGCGGCTTGCGAGCCTCAGAACGCTCAAGTTGTGCTGTGCATTGCTGGCGGAGACTAACAGGGCTTACAGGGACTACATGAGCCTGAAGAAGCGGCTCAGGAAGATTAAGGAGGAGAAAACATGCGCGGGAGTATAAAACGCCCCCCTGTGTTAGTGGGGAGCACATTCGTTCACAGACAGAACATGACGCTAATCAAAGCTGTCTGCGAACAGGGATATTTTACCAGAAACACAGCGGGCAGTGCAAAGCCGGAGGTGCGGTGATGAGCGGGCACACAGCAGGATCATGGAGATACCGCAGGGAGAATGACGGTGCGTTCACGATTTATCCGGCATGGCATGAGTGGCGCAAGGATTTGGTGCTTGCGAGGGTAACGCCCGGTTCATCGACGGCAGAAGGCAACGCCCGGCTGATGGCCTCAGCTCCAGAGATGCACACGGCACTTATCGGGGCGGTCGAGGCACTGAGGGCAACGAGTAGCTTCATGCGCGGGCAGAGTCTCAGCACGAAGGAGCTTGACGCTATCGTCGAGGCTATAAACGAGTTGCTTGACAGGATCGACGGCTAGAACGTCATGAAGAAGTTTAACCGCCAGTTTAATGCTCGGTGCAGACGCTATGAACGCTGGCACAGGATAGTCCGCAAGCTCTCAGAGTTTGAGGGGCTTATTAATAACTACGACTCAGCCTCGCCCGATGAAGTTCATGCTATGAGAGAGATTCACGGGAAACTGTACGAGTGCTATCTGGCGGCTAAACACTACGAGGAGGAATTAAGACCTTATGACAGGATTTCACGGTAAGGCTTATAGATACAAGGATAAGGCTATCGGGGTGTGCAATACCCTTAGAGAGGGTTTGTACATGATAGGACACACAACTACTGGCGGGCACAAGCGCGTAAAGGCACTGCCTCTTTTCGGGAGTGTGGCGGAAGCGCAGAAGGCACTTGACGATTTTGCGAAGGCCAGAGGGCTTTCGGATGTTCAGGCATGAAGACAAGCCGCAGAAGGTACAACAGGCAGTACAGAAGCCAGCGTTTGTATGTGGACGGCTACTGGAAGCCCGAAATAGTCCCGACCTGCAACGAGCATAAGCGGTGCGGAGTGTGCGGGAGTCATGTGGGACTGAGTGGATTTCACGGTGTTGCTGATGGCTGGTTGCACCTTTACGAATGCCCGACATGCGGCAAATGCTACGCAGTGTTCCATGAAGACACGGAGGAGGAGACCGAAGCATGAGCGACATAATTGCAGAAGACAGACCCTTAGCAGACGGCCTCGATGACCGCTTTGATGAAGTCTCAGGCGAGCTGTACAGCTTTTTGGAGCTGTTGCGCGACGAGGATTGGGAGTACTACCTGAAGGAACGCGGATACCGCCAGAGGATACTTGAACTCCTTGACTACATAGACTACGGCACGGACGAGGACGAGGAGGCCGAAGCATGAGCGGATTCACTAAAGGCATCTGGAAGTACTCAGAAGAGTTGCAGGAAGTAACAGCGTACCCCGAAGGGTCGGGAGACTGGCCTATTGTTGGAGGTCTGCCCAGATTTCCCGGCGACGGAAATAGCTTGTGGAAAGACATAACGGGGGAGCTTTGCTGGAACGGCACGGAGACAGATGCGAACGGTAGGCTTATAGCCGCCGCACCTGAAATGTACAGGTTGCTTTGCGAGTTTCTGAAGATAGATGAGCAGAAAACATGGGCTGCCACAGAGAAGAATGACCCCGCCTACATGATGGCACTAATGGCGCAGGACGGAGCGGTAAACATGGCAAAGAAACTTTTAGCCCGCATAGACAATGAGGGGGCTGAAGCATGACTGAGGAACTCAGAACGTGTCCAAAGTGCGGAGGAACGGACTGCGGGCTGATAGCTCTTCACGAGGTCTGCGGGCTGAATTGGTATCAGGTAGCCTGCCGTACATGCGGGACTAGCTCCATGTGGAAGACCTCTGTTGATGAAACCGTAGACGATTGGAACAGGAGGGAGCCGTCATGAAGAAGGCAACGGAGAGTGCGGCCAAGTGGCTCGCAGGGAAGGCCAAAGCTGACCCTAAGCTGAACCCGATCCCGTACCCGTTCTTCAAGTCGATCATCAGCAAGCAGGTAGAGTGGGCGGCCAAGCGCGGCGTTGCTCTGAACTTCACAGAGCTTGCGGAAGCCGTCAGGACAGAACTCCTCAAGAGCGGGATTCACACGATGGCCGACAGCAGACCGGCACAGCCCGTCCGCAAAGACACAGCAGACACAGGGGGAGCGATTCCCCCGCTGCTTCTACAGTTCGGCTCGCTCGGTGAAGCTATGTGTGCAATTACTATATTCGACTGGCTGCAGACCGTCTTCCAGAAGGCACACGCAGCCAATTCATCAGGCGTTGAACTCTCAGCGCGAATAGACAAGGAGGCACGACGATGAAGGATGAAGTGATCGGTATCACGCGGAATAGAACTGATTTCTGGTTCACCTGCGTTGACAGCGAAGTAATCGGGAATAAAGAACTTTCCCTTATGGCCAGGTATATTTTCTCTGTGCTGTGCATGATTGCCGGGTTCGGTCATCGCTCATGCTCTCCAAGCAATCAGGAAATTGCCCAAATCTCCGGGTTCTCCGAGCGCACAGTAATCCGCGCCTGCAAGGAACTTGAGGCCAGAGGAGCAATCATTCGCGAAACACGTTTCAGCGAGGACGGGAAGCAGGTTTCATGCATTACCCACCTTGTAGGATGCCCAAGTGAGGAGGAAGCATTATGAGCGGGAAGAACACTAAAGGCTACTGGTTTGCCTGTGTTGACGGGAAAGTTATCGTCGACCCTGCATTATCACCGTTCGACAAAGCAGTCTTTGCTGTTCTGTGCTCCCATGCCGACAGCGACGACAGAGAGTGCTACCTCAAGGTTGCGACAATTGCCCACGAGGCCGGCTGTTCAGAGCGCAGTGTGCAGAACTCACTGAAGAAGCTCGAAGAACTCGGCATCATTGAGCGCAAGGCCAGATTCGAGAACAACAAACAGCTTTCTTCGCTGTACAGGATTATCGGAGACAAAGCCCCCTGCTACGCAACGCAGGGGGAAGCTCCCTCAACTAGGGGTGCAGGAGATGCACGAGGGGGGTGCACCACGTGCACACAGAACGAGAATCATTTGAACTATATAAAAGATTCCCTTACGGGGGAAGCCCCACTCCCCAATTTTGCGGATATGCCCCTCGTGTTCGAGGCCGGAGAGGCAGTTACCCCCGAAGAAGCACCCAAGCCCCACAGCCCGGAGGAAGTCTGCACCCCTGACGACGCACCTGACATCATGAAGCCGACAGCAGAGTTATTCCTGCACAAGACAGGCCGTCAAGGGCTGACATGGGAGGAGATTTCTGCCCTGAGAGAACTTGCCGCAACACAGTTCCCCTCACGCGTCCAGAAGGAGATCAACACCGCCTGTGCACGTTTTCTCAAGCGCGGGCAGTCGTTGAGCACGCTGACCTTCGGGTACATTGCCGGGTCGCTGAAGCATCAGCCCACGCGCGGTGTCAAGAGCCGGTCGGCCACGAAGCCCAAGCCCGCAGAAATCCCCCAGCGCACCGAAGCGGACGCAGAGGCCGACATGGCCAAGATTGAGGCACTGCAGGCAGAGTTTGACAGGGAGGTTCAGGGAAGATGAACGTTGACGTACAGGCAATCGCGGGCAAAGCTGCACACACCTCCGTGCCCGACAAATTCTCGGAGCGTGAAGCCTCAGCCCGCACCCGTGCCCTCAGTTACCTCAAGGCCAAATTCCCCGACACTGACGAACAGGCTTTCTTCACGGACTACACAGGCCAGACGTTCGATGACGTGATAAGTTTCTGGGCAGTGGCTCAGGCCGCCGAGATTGACGAGGTTTGCGCTTCCTGCAAGGACGGCGCATGTGCACTCTCCGACGCTCTCAAAGCCAGAAACAGCAGACCCGTCATCAGCGTTGCGACAAGCCCCAGAGGCTTCAAGTTCCTCGATGTGCGGTGGACGTGCGGATTCGCTTGCAAGTTCCAGCCCCTGAGCGGAGAGTTCGGGCGGATGTTCAGGAAAAGCGGCATCAAGACTTCATGCCTGAACATGACGTTCAAGAACTACAAGTGCACGAAGGCAACCCCCGAAACGGCTCATGCCAAGAGCGAAGCCATGACCGCCCTGAAGGAGCAGACCTGCTTAATCCTCGCTGGCAAGCCCGGCACAGGCAAGACACACTTAGCCGTAGCAATAGCCCTCCGCGCAATGGAGCAGGGACGGCAGGCAATCTTCCGGCTGGTGAGCGCAATGCTCGACGAGATACAGGCGGCAATCACCGACAAGGGAGACTATGACGGCCTGATGAGGCAGTTCAAGACTGTACCCTGCTTAGTGCTTGACGACTTAGGCCACGAGAACATGACGGCGGCACGTGCGAGCTACCTGCACCAGATCATTGATTACCGCTACGGAGAAGGGTTGCAGACCATCATCACGACGAACGCGAAGGATATTGCGGAGCTTTGTGCGTGGGACAAGGAAGAATACATCATGCCGATAGTTTCGCGGATCATGGGGCGCGGCGCGTGGGTAACAATCACGAAGGCAGAGGATTTCAGGAGGAGGCCGGACAATGTCAAGTAACACCATCCCCCAGAACTTGCAGGCGGAACGCGCGGTGCTCGGAGCATGTCTGCTTTCGGCGGCGGCACTAGGTACGGTCTCGGAAATCCTGAAGCCCGAAGATTTCTCCGACATGAACAATAAGGCCGTGTACGAAGTTTGCCTGAGCATGTACCTCGAGAACAAGCCCATAGACCTCGTAACGTTCCAGAGCGAGGCAGTCAGCAGGGGAATATTTGAGCGCATCGGAGGGCAGCCGTTTTTGGCGGAGCTCGTCAACGACACGATGGTAACGGCAAACGCAGAGTACTACGCGGAGATTGTGCAGGGCACGGCGGCGCGCAGGAGGATCATCAAGGCGGGGCAGGACATTTCAGCGTTGGGGATGAAGAACGACGCAGAACCCGGCGAGATAGTCAGCGAGGCCGAGAAGATACTTCTTGACGCATCAGCCGAGAAGGACACCTCCGGGCCTGTGTCGCTCCAGACAGCAACGCTCTCAGCCCTTGCGAAAATCAACGAGCTCAAGGCAGGGACACGCAAGAACACGGGCTTTCTGTCCGGCTTCACAGACTTGGACAGAATCATTGCGGGATTCCAGCCCGGCAGTCTCAACATCATTGCGGCGCGCCCCTCAATGGGAAAGACAGCCTTAGCCCTGAACATTGCGCAGTTCGGCGGGGAAGTTGAGGCCAATCATCACGTGCTGTTCTTCAGCCTCGAAATGTCGTCGGAACAGCTTGTGCACAGGATGTTTTCCGCCCAGACGCTGAAATTCGGCGAAGGCGTGGAAGTCTCTGCGATAAAGTCTGGCATTCTCTCCGAGTATGACTCATACGCTTTGGGCAGGGCGGCAGAGATTCTCCAGAGCCGCAACATTTTCATTTACGACACGCCTGAACTGACCGCGATGGATTTTCGCACCAAGTGCCGGAGGTTCAAGACGCGCCATCCTGACCTTGCACTGATCGTTGTGGACTACCTCCAGCTGATGAACTCAGGCCGCAGGAGCGACACAAGGCAGTATGAGGTAGCCGAAATTTCCCGTGTCATGAAGTCCGTAGCCGTTGAGCTTGAATGCCCGGTGATAGCGTTATCGCAGTTATCGCGCGAGACGGAGAAGCGCACGGACAAGAAGCCCCAGCTCTCAGACTTGCGGGACAGTGGCGCAATCGAGCAGGACGCTGACGTTGTGATAATGCTTTACCGTGAAGACTACTACACCGAGAACGAGAACAATGACCTGATGGACAGCACAGCAGATTTGCGTATCGCCAAGAACCGCAACGGCACGACCGGGACATGTCATTTGACGTTCCAGAGGAAGTTCACGAGGTTTCAGAGTTATGGTGGCTAATGAGATTCTCGAGCAGATCCGGGACGCGCTGGACATAGCAGACATAATCGGCGAACGCGTAAAACTCCGTCCGTCAAGTCGCGGCTACATGGGACTGTGCCCCTTCCACGAAGAAAATACACCATCATTCCACGTGTACACCGACACGCAGACGTATTACTGCTTCGGTTGCCACGAAGCCGGAAACATCTTCTCGTTCCTGATGAAGGCCGACAACCTGACCTTCCCCGAAGCCGTGAAGACCTTAGCCGACCGTGCAGGAATAGAGCTGCCGAAGTACGAGACACCCGGCGAACGCACAGCCTACGAAGTGTTAGAGCTTGCGGCGAAGTTCTACGCTGGCAGTCTGTCATCAGCCCCGCTGGCCTACCTTGAACGCCGGAAACTCGACCGCGCGGACATCACGAGGTTTTCGCTCGGTTACGCTCCGAGTGCGTGGGATTCGCTGGTGAGGCATCTTCACAGCCAGAAGGTAACGGACAAACAGATGCTGGACTTAGGCCTTGCTGTCGAAGGCAGGCACGGACTGTACGACAAATTCAGGGGGCGCGTGATTTTCCCGATAAGAGACGTTGCAGGAAAGGTAATAGCGTTTGGCGGACGGCTCATCGACGGCGAAGGAGCAAAGTACCTGAACAGTCCCGAGAGCGCAATCTATCATAAGCGCAAGCACCTCTACCTTCTGGACAAGGCACGCACAGCAATCCGAGAGCGCAAACGGTCAATTCTAGTAGAGGGCTACATGGACGCTATCCGGCTTCACAAGTGCGGATTCACGGAGAGTGTGGCCTCACTGGGAACGTCATTGACGGCAGAGCAAGCAGAGACACTCTCGCGATTTGCGGACAGGTGCTACATCTGCTACGACTCCGACAAGGCCGGGCAGAACGCCGCGCTAAAGAGTATGTTCGTGCTGCAGGCTCACGGTCTGGACGTGTACGTAGTGAGCATTCCCAGCGGCAAAGACCCCGACGAGTTTCTTGCTGAACACAGCCCCGCAGATTTTGAAGCCGCATTAACGCAAGCCCGCCCGTTGGTTGTGCAGTACATCGAGGCGTTCCGGCCGTCATTAGCGGACACGTTGACGCGGAAGTCGGCGATGAAGGAGCTGTTCATGACGCTTGCGGAGCTGGAGATACACGAGGTGCTTCCGTACAAGACACAGCTCAGTGAGGCAACAGGAGTCCCTCCGAGCAAGATAGAGGAATGGTTCACGTCGAGGCAGAAGCGCGAAGTTCCCGAAGAAGCCCCAGCACCCCTAGAGGCAAAAGGTGTAGAGCACCCCAGCGAGGCCGCGATGTGTTCCCTGCTGTGCCATCACGTAGAATGCCGCCTCACCCTGAAGCCCGAAGATGCCTTGAAGCTGATACGCAACCCTGCAGCCCTCAACGTAGCTCTAGCCTTTCTGAGCGAGAACGTCGAAGAGATGATGATGATATGGACGCAGATCGGAGATATGGACAATCTCGCAGTAGTAGCGCGCGGCGATGAAGTATGTGCGCGTATGAAGGGTCTGACTATGCCCGAGAAATTTCGGAGCACGTATTACACGCTGCGGGACAGGTACACATCGCGGCGTGTTCGTGAACTGACGGCAAAGCTGCAGAAGTCCCAAGCTACGCCGGAAGAACTGTCGGAGCTGATGAGGCTGAAGGCATGACGAAGGGAATGCGGTTGATAGTGCTGGACGAGCCGACGGGTAAATTTCTGTCCGCATTGCGAAGTGTCCGGCACAAGGCAGGAATGAGCCAGCGAGAGACAGCGCGAGCCGTGAACATCAAGAAGGAGACGTACCAGATGTACGAGCTTGGGCTGAACCGGCCGTCGCTTGAAAGACTGATGCGCCTTGCAGAATATTTCGGCTATGACTTGTCGGAGAGCGTGAACTACAAGGTCTTTCACGGTAAGATACAGCCCTGCAGCATCAAGCGTGAACTTCGGAGGTATGGCCTGAGTTACCGTGAACTGTCGGAGCAGACGGGGTACACGCGGGATAGAATCTGCCACTCTGTGCGCATGAATGCCAAAGGCAGCATAAAGTGTTTGTTTGCGGTGCTTGAGGTGATACGTCAGGAGCAGGAGATGGAGACATTCAGGAGGAAGTACTGCCTGAAGTGAGATTAGGAGGCATAGTATATGACGCGTCGTATGCGCAAAAGTTTCTGGGAAGTCTTGAACAAGGTAACGGAGCTTGTGGAACTGGTAATCACGTGTCATCCGCAGGGCTTCCGGGTATTGCTTGGAGAAGTGCCCGTGCCGACCTCGCTGGAAGTACACGAGATGATGAATGCGGGGCGTTCGAGATTAGCGGAAGACTTCAGGGCGACGATGCCGAACTTGGAGACGGAGGCCGAACGCATAGTATATGACTGCGAACACTTTGACGAGCTTGTCGAACTAGCCGGAGGGTGGCAGCACATCTACATAGTCTCCCGTGAGTTCCGGGATTCAGACGTGCGAATGTGGTCTGTAGTGATGGATCACATGAAGTTCGTGACTAATGCCTCGACGCGCAACACCTCACGCTTGAAGCGTGTAGCCAGCAAGTACGGTATGTCTCCGAACACAGTGATGAAGTACCGCCGTGATTTCCCGCTGAAACTTGCGGAGATGATAGTCATGCCGACCGGCGACAACTTTCACCTGATACCCTGTTAGTCCTGAAAAGCCGATGTGATTATAACGTTCATCATGTTGTTCATCATACCGTTGATTATGACGTTGATTATGACGTTCATCATAATTCGCGGAAATGCGGTAAACTATTAACATTTGCGAATACTGACAGAGAGTACCCAGAAGTCGGGTGCTCTCAATTTTTATGCGGAGGTGAGAGAGTGAACCAGCTGAAGATAGAGCATTTGCCGCCGTCTGAGCTGAAACCCTACGAGGGCAACCCGCGCATCCACACGGAGCAGCAGATAGCCAAGCTCAAGGCCAGCATTCAGGAATACGGAATAGTTCTGCCCGTGCTTATCGACGGGAGCAACGTAATCATAGCGGGTCATGCAGTAGTGCAGGCTTGCCAGCAGTTGGAGATTGCGGAGATACCCTGCGTCCGGGCCTCGCACCTTACGGAGGCACAGACCAAAGCCTACATTCTCGCGGATAACCGGCTTGCTGAAGATTCCTCGTGGGATAAGGCAATGCTCAAGACCGAGATGCTCAAGCTCCGGGACGATTACGGCCTCGAACTTGAACACACAGGCTTTGAGCGCAGAGAGATTCTGCGTCTGCGAATGGACATTGCGGACACGCCCAAAGACGAGGATGCAACCCCCGAAGAAGTGCAGTCTGTAGTCTCACAGTTAGGCGATCTGTGGATACTCGGAGAGCACCGCCTTATCTGCGGGAGCAGCACCGATGCAGAGACAGTGAGCCGCTTGCTTGCCGGAGAGAAGCCCCACCTTATGGTTACCGATCCGCCCTACGGAGTGAACTACGATCCAGAATGGCGCAACAACTTCAAGGCTTCGCAGTCCGAACGTACAGGGCGGGTGCTTAACGACGACAAAGACGACTGGCGCGACGCGTGGAAATTATTTCACGGAGATGTCGCGTACGTGTGGCACGCCTCGCTGCATTGCCGGGCTGTAGCTGACAGCTTAGAGGCCAGCGGCTTCATCCTGCGCAATCAAATTATCTGGGTAAAGCCGAACTTCACGCTTTCTCGCGGGGATTACCACTGGCAGCACGAACCCTGCTGGTACGCAGTACGTGAGGACAACGCAGAGTGCCCCGACATAGCGCAGTATTGCGAAGGGTACGATTCATGCCAGTACGCGGTGCGCAAGAACCAGAAGAGTCATTGGCAGGGAAGCCGCAGCGAGTCAACAGTGTGGCAGATAGGCTTCAAGGAAGACACGCAGACCACGCACGGGACGCAGAAGCCCGTCGAGTGTATGCGCCGCCCGATGCTGAACAACTCCGAGCCGAACGACATAATTTACGAGCCATTCTCCGGGAGCGGTACGACAATCATTGCCGCCGAGTCATGCCGCCGGAGATGCTATGCGGTTGAGCTGAATCCTGAGTACGTTGATATGGCAGTGAGACGCTGGCAGGAGTTCACGGGACAGCAGGCAGTGCTTGAGGGCGACGGACACACATTCGGAGAGATAGCCGAGTTGCGGAGTGAGGCCAGTGAATGACGCACGCAGTCAAGGCCTGTACCCGAAGGAGACAATCGCGAACCTGCTTAACATTTCGGAGCGCAGGATAGAACAGCTAGTGAAGCAGAAGATAATCCCGAAGGCCGGTCGCGGAGTGTTTGATCTCGGGCCGACAGTGCAGGCGTATGTGCGATACCTGCAGGGTCTAAGCAGCGGGGCACTGAAGGCGAGCGAACCGTCAGAACTAGACCGCAGACTCATGGAGGCGAAAGTCCTCGAGCGCGAGTCCAAAGCCCGGCAGGCAAAATACCGGGCTGACGCAATGGAGCAGGAAGTCCGCAAAACCAGACTGCACACAGAAATTCCCCAGAGACTAAAAGAGCGCAATTACGATACACAGCTAATTGATGAGGTTATGGCTGTGGTCAGTGAGATTCTTGGTGATAGCTCATGAAGAAGAGAGTCAACAAGACGGTACAACCTATTCGGAGTCAGTCCGACCGTGATGCGCTGGATATGTACTTCATGCACAGGAACACGCGAGACCGGGTGATGTTTGCGCTTGGAATTTACACAGGCCGCCGAATTTCCGACCTAGTGAGGCTGAATGTTCGGGATGTTGCGTATGTCGACAGGAAGGGCAGGCTGTGCATTATGGAGCGTCTGATGATTCATGAGCAGAAAACGGGGAAATTCGCAGACCCGCTTATTCACCCTAGAGTGCGTCGGATTCTGAGCAAGTATCTCCGACAACGCCGGAAACATAGCGAGTCGTTGGGGGCATTGCTGAATGAACCGCTGCTGAAATCGCGTAAGGCACGGCACGATGGCCAGCACCGAATTACGAAGCGTCATGCGTTGCGTGTACTGACGAATGCGGCGCGATCCTGCGGACTGAACTACAAAATCGGGACACACTCCCTGCGTAAGACGTTCGGGTATATCCAGCACCAGAACGGCACGAGCATAGAGCTGATACAGCGGATGCTGAACCACAGCTCGCCGGAAATCACGTTAGCGTACATCGGGATAACGCGTGATGACATGGATGAGGCAATATTGAGTATGGATTGAGGAGGAAAGATTATGAAGCTGAGTGAGGATCAGAGGCAGTCATTGATCACGAGCCTGCTGGGATTTGTGAGGCGGGTATCGTTTCACGGAGCAGATTCGCCGGAGGAAGCACTAGGCTTTCCGAACATCGTGGGCTTGTTGCTGGGGGAGTCGTGGTTGTTCGACACTGAAGGAAGTCCTGCCTTTGTGCAGGTAGAGGATGCAGAATCAGATTGCGTGCAAGAATCAGAGAATAGCGGGACGGGTCTTTCGCGTGAATGCGGATGCCGCCGATGTTTTGAGTGTACGGAGTGATGTCCGTCTTCTCCGTAAAAGGACATTCGATTTTTTGAGGGGGCTTGACAAAGAAAATGCCGATGACTGCTGAGAAAAAAGGTACTGTGAGGCATTTTTTGAGTTGCGGTCGGCCCGCCGAGCCCGGAATTTGGCTAGGCACAGAAAAATTAAGTTGGCAGGGAATTGACCGTTGCAACGACTGACTTTGTGGAATAACTCTGCCAAACGGGATTATTTCTCTGCCAGAGGAATCAAGGAGGCGAAAACATGGAACTCTGGAGCATAGTTCAGAGAGTGCTGATGATAGTTTGCGCTGTTATTGGAGGTATGTTCGCATTCGTCATAGGCTCAGGCTTGTTAATAGCGTTAGTGTGTTGGGTGTTCTTCTTGCTGGAGTATCCGCTGGAGTTAGCATTCTGGATGCTGGAGAAAATACTTCCTCCCTTTCCCCGCAGAGAAGAGCGTCCTCATAGGCGCGAACCAGAACCGCCGCCGCCACCGCCGATTTATGGAGGCTGTCATGTCGAGACGGAAGAATCAGCTCCGTGATTTCCGTGCAATCAAGGTAACAGCCAATGAAGCGGCCTCATTCCTGAAGCTCCCGGAACGTTCATTCTACCGGCTTGTCGAAACAGGAGTCATCCCGAAGGCTGGAGACGGCGAGTACATTCTCGGAGAGGTTGTCGAGGCCTACTGGCGCAACCAGTTCGACAGCGAAGGGCTGAAGGCAGCACAGACCCGCCTAGTAACCGCCCAAGCCGAACTCAAGGAAGCCGAGCTTGCGGAGAATCGCGGTGAACTTCACCGGGCCTCAGCAATCGCGAAAGTGTGGACGGATAACGTGCTGAACGCTAAGACACGCCTGCTTGCCATTCCCACGAAGGTCGGGCCGCTGCTTGAAGGCCAACCGCTACAGGTAATAGTAGCGAAGCTGAAAGAGGCAATCTACGAGGCACTGAAGGAGTTATCCGAGTATGACGGCGAAAAGATCACCCGAACGGCAGCTATTCTCCGAAATCAATAACGCATGGCTTCCCCCGCCAGACCTTACCGTCAGTGAATGGGCAGATGAGTTCAGGAGGATTCCCCCCGAAGCGTCAGCAGAGCCGGGCATATGGAGGACTTCCCGAGCAGAGTATCAGCGCGAAGTCATGAACGCCATATCCGACCCGCTCACCGAACGCGTTGTGATGATGACTGCGGCACAGGTCGGCAAGAGTGAGATTCTGCTAAACGTCGTGGGGTATTTCATCGACCAAGAACCAAGCCCGATATTGCTGATACAGCCGACGATAGAGATGGGCGAGTCATTCAGCAAGGACAGAGTTGCGCCGATGGTGAGGGACACAGCATGTTTGCGCGAGAAAGTGTTTGCGAGCAAGAGCAAGAGCAGCGGCAACACCATCAAGGAGAAGAAATTTCCGGGCGGGCAGATAACGATAGCCGGAGCAAATTCCCCCGCATCGTTGGCCTCAAGGCCGATTCGTGTGCTGTTGTGCGACGAGGTTGACCGTTACCCCGCAAGTGCAGGCACAGAAGGCGACCCGTTAAGCCTCGCGATGAAGCGTACACAGAATTTCTGGAACAGGCGCATTGTCTGGGTCAGCACACCCACATTGCTGGGAATTTCCCGTATCGAGAAGGCCTACAACGCAAGCTCGCGTGAAGTTTGGTGCGTGCCTTGTCCAACTTGCGGGGAATATCAGCCTTACTCATGGGAGCAGATCACATTCAAGGACTTGCCCGAGCCGATTATGACCTGTGCGAAATGCGGAGCGAAACACAACGAGGTAGAGTGGAAGGCCGGGCAGGAGCGCGGGAAATGGATTGCAGGCAACCCTGAAGAGACCAGAGTGCGGGGCTTTCACGTCAACGCCTTTGCGAGTGCGTGGGTAACGTGGAAGAGCCTCATCGAGCAATACGTCGAGGCATTCCGTAATGGCGAGGAAGAACTCAAAGTCTGGTGGAACACAGTGCTCGGTCTGCCGTTCGAGAACACGAGCGGAACTCTTGAGGTTGAGGCGATGGAGTCTCACCGCGAAGAGTACAAGGCCGAGCTTCCTGACGGAGTGCTGGTGCTGACGTGCGGCGTGGACACACAAGACGACCGCCTCGAGGCTGAAGTTGTCGGCTGGGGCGTAGGTCATGAGAGCTGGGGCATAGAGTATCGTGTATTCTATGGTGATCCCGGCTTGAAGGAAGTGTGGCAGGCTCTCGACGACTTCCTGAACAAGACGTGGAGTTACGCGAACGGCGACAGGTTAGGAATTGCGCGGGTCTGTATTGACAGCGCAGGGCACTTCACAGACGAGGTGTATCGATTCTGCAAGCCGCGAGTGCGCAGAGGAGTCTTCGCGATTGTCGGGAGAGGCCGTGAGGGAATGCCGAGTGTGAGCAAGCCGAGCCGGAATAACAGGCGGCATGTTGTGCTGTTCACTCTGGGAGTAACGACGATCAAGGGCACGTTGTTTTCGCGGCTGAAAGTCGATAAGCACGGAGCAGGATATTGTCATTTCCCGCTGGACGCAAAGCACAATCACAGAGGCTATGATGCCGTGTACTTCAAGGGTTTGCTGTCAGAACGAATGGTAGTGAAGCGCGTGAAGGGGCGGGACACAATAACGTGGGAGCCTCGCAGTGTGGGGATTCGCAATGAGCCGCTTGATACCCGTGTATATGCTACGGGGGCACTGGAGCTTTTGAACCCGAACTTTGAGGCACACCGGCAGCGCAGAGCGAAGAGGCTTGACACGACTCCGATGCCGAAGGTGAAGCAGGCCGTGTACATTGAGAAGGCGGAAGAGACGAAGCCCGCCGCCGTTCCCGAAGCAAGGAAACCGGTCGTGAAGTCTAGCGTGTCTGCGGGATTTTTCCGGCGTGGCCTGAGAATGTGAATGATATAATTACCGACAATTTCACGTAACAAAATTTATCCATAAGGAGAGATAGCCATGAGCGCATATTTTAGTCGTGAGCTTGTCGAGCAAGTTAATTCGCAAATGGCATCAGGGCGTGTTGCTTCGCGTGTTATCCCGCCGAAGGTCCGATCTTACGTTGAAGGCAAGACGACGCAAGAGATAGCTGATGCCTTATCATGGGCTTGGAGGAAAAATGCCGGCAGAGACAGATAATATCTCAGTGCCGCACCGTTACAGTACGGTATATAAATTGCTTGTTCACGGAGAGGACGATTTAGTCGGGCAGATTGCTTATGCCATTTACAAGCAGCAGAAAATCGAGAAAATAACGCGATTCACGACACAGAATAAACGTCCGCCTACGGATGAAGATCTTGCGTCATTCATGGAGAATGCCGAGTCAGAGAATCAGCTGCGTTTCTACAATGACCGTGCTGTGAGCATACTGAAAGACTTTCTCGAAAAGTCGCTTACCTCAGAAGTTGATGAGGTAAATTCCCAGCTCAAGGCAGAGTATGACGCTAATATCCATGAATTATTGAGGGATTTGAAGCCTAAAGACTTTATGTATGGTGTCTGGCAAGGAGTATTTGCTTCGTTCTTGTTCTTTGCTGGAGGTATTTTGCTGTTGCTTGCGACTGGAGGATGGGCACGTATCGGACAGGCTCTGATTCAGCTCGCGCAATGATATAGTTATGGTATTGCCCTGTTGCTGTCGAAAGCTCGCGTTCCTACGCAAGCGATTGAGGTAGGCAGAACTGGGGCGTTATCAGTTCTACGTAGAATGCTGCTCCCTTCGGGGAGCTTTTTTGTTGGGAGGGCAAATGCAGACAACAATCAAGGAACAGTTACACATAGCCGAGTCCCGCCTAGCCCTGTACCTGAAGGCCGAAGACGCAATTCTTCACAGCCAATCCTACGAGATGGAAGGTCTCAAGCTGACCCGCGCAAACTTGAAGGATGTGCAGAACGCAATAGCCGCCCTCAAGAACGAAATCTCAGCCCTGAAGGCGAAACTGCGAGGCCGTTCAAGGTTCAGGGTGGTGCGTCCGGGATGGTGATAACGTGAGCAGGCACAAGAAGCGATTGCGTGTCAAGAACTCCGGCTACTCACATTACGGAGCAAGCCGAACCAAGCCCAGCGTCTCAAACTGGTATTCCTACTCCAAATCCCCCGCAGAAGACATCACCGACAACCTCGAATTACTCCGAGAACGTTCCCGCGACCTCTACGCAGGAGGCGGCCCTCTAGGACGCGGAGCAATTGACCGCATCGTCCTGAACTCCGTCGGTGCAGGTCTGACTCTTAACTGCAGGATCAGCGCGGAGGCACTCGGACTCTCTGAGGAACAGGCCGAAGAGTGGGAGGAAAACACGGAGCGAGAGTTTGCGTTTTGGGCAGAAAGCAAGGACTGCGACATCACACGGAGCATGAATTTCTACGAGTTGCAGGCCTTGTGCTTCAAGTCCGTGCTACTGAACGGCGACGCTCTGGTGATGCTGCCGATGCGGACGACAAAGAATTTCCCCTACGACCTGAGAATCGCGCTAATTGAGAGAGACAGACTGCAAGACCCGCCCATGAGAACACTTGACAGTATGATTGACGGCGGCGTTGAGTTCGACCTTGACGGCAAGCCAGTAGCCTACCACATCGCGAACAAGCACCCGTTGAGTGAATTGTCAGGACTCCCGCCGCTCAAGTACGTCAGAGTCCCGGCATTCGGAGCAAGTACAGGCCGGAGAAACGTGCTGCACCTTTTGCCGCTTGAACGCATAGGCCAGCACAGAGGAGTCCCCTTTCTTGCGCCGGTCATTGAGACTCTAAAGCAGCTGGGAAGATACAGTGATGCGGAACTTATGGCAGCAGTGATCGGAGGAATCTTTGCGATTTTCTTCGAGCACGGAGTTGATGACGATGACAACTCAGACTTTGTAGGCGAGGAGTCAATGGCCAGTGATTTGGGCTTGCGTGAACGCCGTGATGAAGAGCTCAGGGTGTGGCGCGAAGGCCTGAACACAATCGGCATGGATGACATGTACGGAATGATAGCCGACCTTCCTGAACGTACCCGAGCAAAGTCTGTGTCTCCTGCCCGACCGAACACAGCTTTTGACGCGTTCGTGCTGTCCCTTGTGCGGCAAATTGGCAGTGCTCTGGGAGTTCCCGCAGAAGTGTTGTTGCTGAACTTCGAGGCTTCCTACAGTGCCTCACGCGGTGCGTTACTTGAGGCGTGGAAGCTGTTTAACTACTGGCGCACGTGGTGGGTAACGAATTTCTGTCAGCCGATTTATGAGGAATGGCTCAATGAGGCAGTGCTGAGAGGACGCGTGAAAGCTCCGGGATTTCTGGAAGACCCGATGATTCGCTATGCATATTCATGGGCGGACTGGACCGGGCCGAGTCAGGGACAGCTTGACCCCGTGAAGGAAGTGAAGGCCGCGATTTTGCGCGTGGAAAACGGCTTCAGTACCCGCCAGCGTGAGACAGCAGAGCTTACAGGCGGAGACTGGGAACTGAATCACCGTCAGCGCGTCAAGGAAGAGAAGCTGAGGCGAGAGGCAGGATTCACGTCAACACCAGGCGACGATATAAAGGAGAGTGAAGGCGAAAGTGTGGAAGGTAACAGCGAAGAGTGAGAGCAGTGCTGAGATACTGCTTTACGACGAAATCTCTGACTTCACGGATGAGGAATGGGGCGTTGTGAACGCGAAGGGTTTAATCAACAGCATTAAGGCACTCGGAGACGTGAAAGATATAACGCTGAGGATTAATAGTGTCGGCGGTGACGTGTTCGAGGCACAGGCAATGTACAGCTACCTGAAGAATCACCCCGCGAACATCACAGTGAGGGTTGACGGACTTGCGGCAAGTGCGGCGAGTGTTGTTGCTATGGCTGGCAACAAGGTAATTATGCCCGCGAACGCGCTGATGATGATTCACAACCCCGCCGGAGGAGTTTGGGGCGAAGCAGAGGACATGAGAGACACGGCGGAAATCCTCGATAAAATCCGCGACACAATCGCGAACGTGTACGTAGCGAAGACCGGCCTAGACCGCGAAAAAGTAATCTCAATGATGGATTCCGAGACGTGGATGACGGCAACCGAAGCGCACGAGCTGAAATTCTGTGATGAAGTAGCAGAAGCCGTTGAAATCACTGCAAAGGCTGTAAAAGCTGGAACAATTTTTTGCAATGGTTTCGGTTTCTCTCGCGTGGACGAATTTTTGAGCGCGAAGTTGCCGAAAAATGCCGTCAAAATCAACATTCTGCCCCAGCAGAAGGAAGAACAGAAGGAGGCAAAAACCGAAATGGATATCAAGAACGCAGCAGAACTTGAGCAGGCATACCCCGAATTTCTGGGAGAGATCAAGAACTCCGCAGACACAGCCGGGTACGCTCGCGGGGTACAGACCGAACGCGAGAGGCTCAGAGCCTTAGACAGCCTGAACGCTCCCGGACGCGAGGCAATAATTGCCCGTGCCAAATACGACGACCCGAAAGATGCCCGCGACATAGCTATTGAGATTCTGCAGGCCACAAATGCACAGACACACTTGACGGCACTTCATCAGGATGCCTCAGTAGTGAACGGAGCATTGCCGCCCGAACACACAACGCCTGAGTCAAAAGCTGATGAAGAAGCAGCGATTAAGGCGGTTGCGGATGAACTTAACAGGATGAGGGGGTTCAAGTAATGGCAGACAAGACACCAGTAACGATGCAGCTCTTCAAGGTAGTGGGGACAGTCCCGCCGCCAGACAACTTGATAGCCGGAAATGTCGGAGCTGTTTATCGGGACATCATCAAGATTTCTACAGCAGGAGAGTTCAAGCGCGGAACTCTCCTGATGGCCGGTGCAGACGGTTATGTAGCCGCGACACAGGCCGGACTTGCAACGGCAAACGGTATCTGCATTCTCTGTGATGATGTTGTTATCGGCGAGAATGAATACGCAGAGGTTGCAGGATACTTTGAGGGCGAGTTCAACGACGCGCGGGTAATCTTCCCGTTTGAGGGCGAAGAGGACGACCACGACGCAATTGTTGAGGCCGTCCGCGAACATTTGAGGAAGGCAAAAATATTCCTGAGACACCTTTACGAGAAAGGAGCAGCCCTATGAGAGACTACTACGAACCCAAACTGTTATTGGGCGTAATCGAGCAGACAATTCCCCTGCGGATGTTCTTCAAGAACAGATTCTTCAACCGTTCAGTGATGTTTCCGACGGAAGAAGTCAGCTTCGAGTTCAAGGAGAGCAAGAGAATCCTCGCACCCTTCGTGAACCCTAGAACTGGCTCTGAGGACATCGAGCGCGAGGAATACGGCGTGAAGAGGTACGGGACTCCGTTAATCTCCCCGAAGCGCACAATCACCAACGACACACTGATGCAGAAGCTCATCGGCGAGCCTACCTACAATTCCGGCCTTACCCCCGCAGACAGGGCGGCAAGAATCGCGGCGCAGGACATCCTCGACCTTCAAGACACAATCTGGAGACGTGAGGAATATATGTGTGCCCGCGTGAAACAGGATGGCAAGCTGACCATCAAGGGCAAAGGAGTGAGTCAGGAGGTAGATTACGGCTTCGAGAATATCGCGGTGCTTGATGCCTCTGACCGCTGGACTACGACGTTCGACATCATGGGGCAGCTGCAGAGCATAGCGATGGAGATGCGCAAGGACGGCGTAAATCCAGACATGCTGATTCTTGGACATGATGCGGCAAAGATGCTCCTGCAGAACGAACGCTACCTGAAACTTTTAGACAACCGGCGCGTTGAGATAGGCGAGATTAAGCCCGGCGAACTCGAAAACGGAATCGGTTATCTCGGACGCATGATAGTTCCCGGCGCAATGTTTGACCTGTACACCTATGAGGAATGGGTGCCTGATGTCAACGACCTTGACGAGAACGGCGAACCGAAGCTCAAGCCCATAATTGACCCCGAGACGGTGATAATCCAGAACTCCCGTGAGAAGAACTCAATGCTTTACGGAGCGATAAACACAGTGAACAGATCAGGCCAGCATGTTACATACATGCGCGAATATGTGCCCCGCAGATGGTTCACGGAAGACCCGCCGCAGACGTTCATCTCGATTAGTTCGCGTCCCTTGCCGATGCCTCATGACCTGAAGTCATGGTACGTGCTGAAGGGCGTAGTAACAGGTGCAGCATGATTATTCTGAGACATGGACGGTTTATTTCCGGCGCGAGAATATTTAGGGCGGGAGAAATACTGCCGGATACTCCCGGAGTACAGAGCCTTGTGGATAGGAGACTGGCTGAGGCTGTTGCGGAGGTCAAGACACAGAAAATCAGGAAGAAATCCGAGCCTGAAGCTACACAGAAAAATGTTGAAGGCGATTCATGATATTTACTCGCGAGATGAGACGTTCCTAGACTTTTTCGCGCATGACCTTGACGACAATGCTTCGTGGTTCAACAACTCCGAGTTTGCGCGCTTCCACGACATAGACGGCAAGAAGATACTCTCAATTTTCACGTCCGACAGGAGAAGCCAGCCCGTGAGTGTGAACATCAACGGCGAGAATGTCTCAGACCTTGTGCGCAGGAGCAGCGGAGTGCTGTTTTGCCGGGTGCAGGACATCTCGGGCAAATGGCAGAGCGGAACATCACTGAAACTTGACGGCAGGCTGTACACAGTTTCAGAGGCAAGCCTGATTCAGGATCAGGTATGGCGGCTGATATTGGAGGCGAATAACCGATGATACAGCTCAACATCTCGAACGCGATGCTCGAACGTGCTGTGTCAAATCTGCGTTCGGTTCAGAGCCAAATGCCTCAAGCCCTAGCCCGTGCAGTGAATCGTACAACAGACGGCCTGAGAACTGACGCGGTCAAGGAGACGCACAAGAAGTATTTTGTGAGTGCGAAGGATGTCCGTGCAAGCATATCGTTCAGGAAGGCAACAGCAGGCAGCTTGATGGGAGCGATGGTGTCGAAAGGCAAGCGTCATTCACTTGCAGACTACCAGCTCACGCCAAATCGTCCGCAGTCCGGCAGGAAAGCCGCGCTGAAGGGTGCAGTGAAGCGTGAGGGAGGGCTAAAGCCATTAGGCCCGGCGTTCCTGATAAAGCGTGCAGGAGGGAGATATTTCCCGTTCTACCGCGTAGGCTCTGGCAGCGGCAACAGGTACAAGGGTATACAGTCCCTAATTTCGCCGTCAATGCCGCAAATCATCAAGAACGAGGAGACCCTCCGCGTGATGGAGCAGGGAGCGCAGGAGCGTTTCGCCAAGCGCGTGGATCATGAGATTTCCCTTATTCTGGACGCACTGACAAGATGAGACACAGGCCTTACATGAGGGTAGCCAATGGATTATGGGCACTGGAAGGAGCAGGCATGACAGAATTAGATTTGCTTGACGCGCTGGTTGAGAGGCTGTCGGGTTTGTTCATGGGGTACGAACTCAAGGGCAAGAGCGGATTGCTGCAGGAAGTGAAGGTAATTCCGCAATATTTGCCGCAGCCATCATCAGCAGCCGTGAAGTCTGACGAGGAAGATGAAGAAATCGAGCCGCAGGGCTACACAGCAGACGACATCGAGAGCATATTTCCCTGTGTAATCGTGAGGATCGGCGAGGTAATTGACCGCGAAGAAGGCACACGCGACCAGACGCGCATCAACGTGAACTTCATTGTGGGTGTCTACGATGAGGCGAAGAACTGTCAGGGCTACCGCGACGTGTACAACATCATCGAGGTAATCCGGCAGGACTTGCTGACGATTGACAGCCGGGTGCTGAACAACAGGTACAGGCTTGAGATGCCAATGACGAGCGATCTTGCGCGTGAGCAGGAATGGCCGATCTACTTTGGGTACATAGAGACGGTATGGGAGACAGGCCGTCCGATGATGACGAGAAATTTTGGAGGGAGGTTGCCGCCTTATGGCAGAGGATGAAATTCTGCAGGAAGACACTGCAGACACAGAGCCTGAGATATACACCGGGCCGAATATTTTAGCGTTCGGGCTGACACAATTTCAGGTGTTCAGGGGAGGGTTGCCGCTGTTTGTTGCGAGGGCAATCGAGAAAATCCCCGAGATACGAGAGCTGATAGTTCCAGTGAGTGAGCTTGAAGCCATGAGACAGAAGATAGACCGGCAGGGAACAAATGAGTCCCGGCTTTATTATTCGGTGCAGGTAGACTCCGAGAAGTTCAACGCGGAGTACAGGAAGGGAAGGAGGCGCAGATAATGGCATTCAGGCATGGAGTGTACAAGTCGGAAGTCCCAACGTCATTAATCGCGCCCGTGCAGACAGAGGCAGGCTTGCCCGTAATCGTGGGTACAGCTCCGATTCATCTGGCCTCCGACGAGGAAGCATTGAGCAACGTCAACAAGCCCCAGCTCATCCACAACTACAAGGACGCTGTTGCGCTGTTCGGATTCTCGCGCGACTGGGAGAAATACACGCTGAGTGAGTTCATCTATTCACAGTTTGCGCTGTTCGCGATGAGTCCGTGCGTGCTGATTAACGTTCTTGACCCCGCGAAGCACAAGCAGACCATCAGCCCCGCGAACTTCACGATAACCGACGGCGCAGCAAATTTGGGGCAGGACGTTATCCTTGCGAACGGAGTAACTTTCGACGGCACAACCGCATACACAGCAGGGGTAGATTACTCTCTGGGCTATGACGATGAGGGCAATGCGATTCTGTCCGTCCTAAGCGGTGGGAGGTTGGCGAACGCAAGCAGTGTGAAGGTAGGTTTCACGAAGCTCAACCCTTCAGCAGTAACGTCATACGACATAATCGGCGGGATTGACGCGAGCACAGGAGACTACACCGGCTTTGAGCTGGTCAACCGTGTGTTCCCGAAGTTCAGGTTAGTGCCGGGATTATTGGGAAGCCCTAAGTGGTCGGAGAAGCCCGAAGTTGCGGCGGTAATGCGTGCGAAGGCTGAGAACATCAACGGCCTGTTCACTGCAATAAGCGTTGTTGACATTCCGAGCGACACAGCCGGAGCGGACAGATACACGGAAGCTCCCGAGTGGAAGAACCGCAACAACTACATGGGCACGCACGAGATAACCTGCTGGCCGAAGGTTAAGCTCGGTGATGACGTGTTCCACCTGTCGACACAGTTAATCGGCCTCATGAACAAGACGGACTCCAACAACGAGGACGTGCCTTACGAGTCGCCGTCGAACAAGCTCCTGCAGATGAACTCCTGCGTAGTTGCTGGCGGCAAAGAAGTCGACTTAGGCATTGAGGAGGCCAATTACCTCAACGGTCAGGGCATTGTTACAGCCCTAAACTGGATCGGAGGCTGGCGCGCGTGGGGCAACAGGACGGCGGCTTATCCCGCAAACACCGACGCTAAGGACTGCTTCATCCCCATCCGGCGAATGTTCAACTGGATAGGCAACGAATTTATCCTCACGTTTTGGCAGAAAGTCGATGCTCCGATGACACCGCGACTAATCCGCACAATCATCAACAGTTACAACGTAAGGCTGAACGGGTTATCCGCGCGGCAGTTCATCTTGGGCGGGCGCATCGAGTTCAACAGCACCGAGAACCCTACGACGGACTTGCTCAACGGCATTCTGAGATTTCACATATACATCACGCCGCCTCCGCCAGCCGAACAAATCTGGGGCATCTTCGAGTTCGACCCTGATTATTTCGACGTACTGTTTGAGGCCGTTGCGTAAGGGAGTGTGAAGGATGAGCAACATAATTCCTGAAAAGGGTATAAATTTCAGCGTCTACCTTAACGGCGAGGACTTGCTGGGAATTGCGGAGGGCACAATCCCCACGCTTGAGTCAATGACGAGCGAAGTCAAGGGCGCAGGTGTTGCAGGAGTAGTTGAGAGTCCAGTAGTGGGGCACTTCAACTCAACGAATTTCTCTCTGACATGGCGCACGGTTACTAAGGACTTCTTGAAACTCTTTGCCCATGATACGAACGACCTAGAGCTGTTCTCAGCATTGCAGTGGTACGACGCGGGACTCGGCGCGTACAAGAAGGTACAGCTTCACGTGTACATGAAGGCCATCACGAAGACCCGCACGCCCGGAAATTTGGTAGTCGGCGACCTGCAGGATACGCAGATGGAGTTCGAAGTGCCGTACATGAAGATAGAGCTTGACGGCAAAGAGTGGATCGAGCTTGACAAATACAACTACATCTACAAGGTGAACGGAGTAGATGAGCTTGCGGAAGTGCGTACGGCATTAGGCAAGAGTTAGGAGGCTGAACGATGAAGATAAAGCTGAAGAAGGCAATCAAGCACAAGGGGCAGGAAATCTACACGCTGGATATTCCCCTTGAAGACCTCACGGGCAACGACTTAATCGACGTGGAGAAACAGTTAGTGCAGTCAGGTGAAGTGCCTATTGTTACGGACTTCAACCGGGTGTACCTGATAAACATAGCGGCAAAGGCAGTACACATGCCCGTAGAAATTCTGAAGGAAGCGAGCGCAAAGGATTTCACGAGGATAACGAACGAGGTGCGAAATTTTTTGACGCTTTCGGACTCCGACGAGAACGAGGAGGAAGGAATCCCGGAGAAGCTCCCCGCAACATCCTCCGGCGAATCGCAGTCCGATTAGCGCGCGCAGACACAGGGACTCCCGTTCTAGACTGGCTGAAGATGGCACTCAATGATTTATACGAATGGGTGAACATAGTCAGTGATGAATCGGAGCGAATGAAGCGGGAAATGGACAAGAAAGGCAGGTGATTTCCTTAATGGCGAACAAGATGGTCGAGATGACCTTTGCGATCGGAGCGGCACTGACCGGCGGATTCGGTAATGCATTCGGTAAGGCCGGGCAAATGCTCGGACAGCTGCAGCAGCAGTCAGCAGAATTGCAGCAGGTATCGGGGCAGATTGACGGCTTCCAGAAGATGCAGGACGCGATCACGAAGAATCAGGGCGCGATGGTTGAGGCACAAAATCAGGCGAAAGCCCTTGAGACACAGATAGCCTCATCAGCGCAGAGGACAGCCATGTTGAAGAGCCAATACGGGGAAGCACAGGCCGAAGTGGAGAGACTGAATGCCGTTCTTGTGCGCAACAGAGACGCATACAGGGCGGCACAGCTTAACGTACAGTCCCTAGAGCGTCAGATTCGCAGCTCCAAGACTCCGACAGCCGAACTTCAGAGACAGTACGCGTCAGCACAAGCGGAAGCCCGCAGGCTGGGTGAGGCCGTCAAGAGGAGCGGTGCAGAGTTTCAGCAGGCACAAGGCAAAGCTAAACGCCTGAAATCTGAGATGCAATCGTCAGCCTCACAGACGAGGAGTCTCAAGACCGAAGCGAGGAATCTCAACGCAGAGGCTGAGAAGCTCAAGGGAGGCATAGACCGGGACACAGAGGCGTTGTCGAAGTTGCAAGCCTCGCTGTCAGGTGCGGGAGTCGACACGAGCCGTTTGGCCTCAGAGCAGGCACGATTGACGGCACAGTCGAAGAAACTTGCAGACGCACAGACACGGCTGCAGACTTCCCGAGCCGCCCTCAAGGAGACGCGTGAAAAACTCTCATGGGGCAACGTCAAGGGAGACTTGATGAAGGCCGCCGGAATAGGCCTGAGTTTGGGAGCACCAGTTATGCAGGCTGCAGAGTTTGAGCACGCCGCCGCTCGGTTGAATGCAGTAGCATTTTCTGGCGGAGGCCGTAACGCTGAGGAGGACGCAAAATCTTTCAAGCTGTTGCAGGCACAAGCCCGGCAGTTAGGGCGTGATACACAGTTTACGGCGGTACAGGCGGCACAATCTCAGGAGAATTTAGCGCGTGCAGGTTTCGCCGCCAACGAGATAATTTCTGCGATGCCCGGCTTGCTTGACATGGCGGCTGCTGAGGGAATGGATTTAGCGACGGCGGCGGACATCATGGCGAGTTCACTGCGAGGGTTCGGGCTTGAGGCAGAGGACGCGGGAAGAGTGAGCAACATTCTTGCGCAGACCAGTGCGGCGAGTAACTCAAGCATCACTGGACTTGGCGAGAGTTTGAAGTACGTTGCGCCAGTGGCAAAAGGTCTAGGAGTCTCGATTGAGGAGACGAACGCAATGCTGGGTATCATGGCGAACGCTGGCATCAAGGGCAGTCAAGGAGGTACGGCGTTGCGTGCGGCGTTTACGCGTTTGAGCAAAGAACCGAAGGCTGTCGCAAAAGCACTCGGTGAATTAGGCATCAATGCACGGGACGCACAAGGAAACATGCGCGAGATACCCGAACTGATGCAAGCCCTGAGTGAACGTATGAAGAACATGGGCAGTGCGGACAAGATGAAGTACCTGAGCAACATATTCGGCTCGGAGGCAGCGTCAGGAATGCTCGCGGTTATGGAAGCCTCCGTTGATGGAACGTTGCAGAACTTGACGCGGCTCAACCGTGAGTCCAGCGGACAGCTCCAAGCCATGAGCAAACACACAGGCCTTAGCATTGAGGAACTGCGCGCCGGAATGGAGAAGGCCGACAAATACGCGCGGCACTTGGGGATTTCGTTCGGCGACTTGACAGTGTACACGTCGATGTTAGCCCAGAGCGGCATCAAGGGAGCGCAGGCCGACCAGAAACTGACACAGGCATTCTCCCGCATGAAGGACAAGCCCCGCGAGGTACAGAAGGCGTTGAAGGCCTACGGAATAGCTCTGACTGACGATCAGGGAAAGATGCGGGACTTCAACGTAATCTTGACCGACCTGAACAACGCGATGAAGGACATGCAGCCTTCGGAGCAGTTGAAGCAGCTGACAAAGATATTCGGAGCAGAGGGAGCGCAAGCAGTTCAAGCCCTGATGAGGGGAATGAGCGACGGCCTGTACGACCAGTATTCAGAGGTAGCGAAGAGTGCGACGGGAGTCAGCAAGGAGATGGCCGATAAGGTGCTAGCGACGTTCTGGGGGCAGAAGGAGCTCGCGAAGTCAGCCATTGCCGACCTAATGATAACCATTGGGGACGTGCTTTTGCCGACGGTCGAAAACATCGTGAAGACGTTTGCGGAGTGGACGGCGAGTCTGGGTAAGCTAGCGTCCGAGCATCCTGAAGCTACGAAGCTGATAGTCGGGACAGTCGGAGCGATAGCCGCCCTTAATGTCGGAATCACAGCCTTGAAGTATGCGTGGCTGGGAATAAAGCTGCCCTTCCAGACGGCGCGTGTTGCTATGGCCTTTGTGAACGCAAGAATGCTGACGCTCGGACAGACTTCAATCTGGGTAACAGCCAAGACAAAGATAATGACGGCGGCAACCAAAGCGTGGCAGATAGTAATGAAGGCCGGGCGAGGTTTGCTGAACGTCGGAAAACTGGTGCTGTACTACGGGAAGCAGATAGCCATAGCTGCAGCAACGAAGGCATGGACAGCCGCCCAATGGTTATGGAACGCGGCCATGAACGCGAATCCCATCGGGCTGATTATAGTAGCCATAGCAGGGCTTGTAGCCGCAGGGTATTACCTGTACAAAAACTGGGATAAAGTCAAAGCATTGTGGGGTCAGAGTTGGGATTGGCTGAGTGCAAAAGCCTCATCCGTCGTAGAGTCAGTGAAGAACGTTATAGCTTCGATAAAAGGCTGGGCATCAAAGTATTTCAAGCTGGATTTCTCCGGCATGTTTGCAGGCCTCAGATCCGCAATAGGGAGCGCAATAGACACACTGACTAACCTGTTGAGCGCGGTAAAAAGCCTGTTCACGCTGGATTTCTCCGGCATGTGGAACAGCCTTGTTGCCGCAGGAGAAAGCCTCAAGGGAATTTTCAGGGGCATCGGTGAAGCTGTGATGAGCCTGTTCAACATCGACGCATCACGTATCATTGAGGGAATAAGAAACGCTTTTGGCGGCGTTACTGACTTCATCTCAGGGCTTGGTGAAATCATCGCGGGTATCTTCACGTTCGATTTCTCTAGCCTCTCTGCGGGCTTCATGAAATTCTGCGAGGGGGCAAAGAATACGCTGCTCGGACTCGGAGAGACCATCGCAGGATTGTTCAACATAGACTTTTCCGGCGTTTGGGACAGTTTCATGTCCGGCTTTGACAGTGCTTGCAGTTACATTTCCGGCAAGTTCGGAGAACTCACAAGCTGGGTAGGCAACGGATTATCGAGCGCGTGGAACTGGACGAAGGGACTATTCGGCTACGGCGATGACACCGGCACACAGGCGCAGGCACAGGAACAAGCCAAGCTCAAGACACAGGTACAGGACATCACCGTCTTAAACAAGATGAGCGAGGGATTCTCTCAGCGCGTTGCCGAGATGACCGCAGCATGGCAGCCGTTCAAGGCCTCACTAGGTGAAGGTTTCGAGCAGATATACAGCGTGATGCAGGGCATAGCCGACAGGATTCGCGGCGTAACAATCCCCGCAGTGAACGAGCTAGCCTCAGCCTTAAGCAGAATCGCGACCGAGATAGCCTCAATCGTGCAGGCCGGAGGAATTGAGGTTGAGGTCAGCACACCCACAGCTCCTACAGCGACGAGCTACCGGCAGAGTGTCGGGACATGGAGAGGCAGGAGGCGTGCGGCAGGAGGTTTCATCAACAGCCCCGAGATCGCGTTAATCGGTGAGGCCGGGCGCGAAGCGGTTATCCCTCTCGAAAACAAAGCACGGGGTATTCCCTTGTGGAAGGCCGCCGGTGAGGAAATGGGCTTGCTGTTAGGGAGCACAACCAACAACGACAACCGCACAAGCGCGATGACTTTCTCGCCGACCTACAACATCACTGTGAACGGCGGCGATCCCAGAGCGGGGCAGGAAATCCGGGAGATAATCGAGGATGTCATGATGGAGTTTCAGGACAGGATGCAGAGGACGAGTTTTGCATGAGGACATACAGGACAGAGCAAGGAGATACGTGGGACATGATAGCCCTGCGAATGTACCCTAAGATTGGGGCTGAAAAGCTGATGGATATTCTCCTCGACTACAACCCAGACCACATACACACAGTAATTTTCCCCGCGAACGTGATTCTGAATGTCCCTGACGTTGACGTGCCGGTGATTTCGACATTGCCAGCGTGGAAGAGGTGAGAGTCATGGACACACACGCGGCACGATGGGCGGAAGTCGTAATCATCTACGAGGGCGTGAACATTTCGCGAGATATTGCGCCGTACCTGCTGAACTTCACGTACACCGACAACGCCAGCGACAAGGCCGATGATATTTCCCTGACGCTTGAAGACCGCGAGCGTTTGTGGTGTAGCGACTGGTTTCCGAGCAAGGGCGACAAGATTCGCGCGAGCATAGTTATCCACGATTGGGAGGCAGCGAATCAGACACAATCCCTGCCGTGCGGGACGTTTGAGGTTGACCAGATAGAGTGTTCCGGGCCGCCGAATCAGGTAACGATTAAGGCAGTATCAACGCTGGTAAGTAAGCCGATGCGTCAGGAGAAGCACACCAAAGCGTGGGAGAACGTGAAGCTCTCGACGATAGCCGGAGACATGGCAGGTAAGAACGGCCTGCGGTTATTCTGGGACAGCTCGGAAGACCCGTTCTTTGAGCGTCGCGATCAGGTGGAGACTTCGGACTTGGAATTTTTCTCGGGGCTTGCGCGTGATTATGGTATTGCCGTCAAGGTAACGGACACACAATTAGTCTGCTACCTTGAGGAAGAGTACGAGGAACATGCGCCAGTAGGTGAGCTTTCGTTCGGGGATAAGAAGCTGATTAGCTGGAGCTTTTCGAGCAAGGCAGCAGGCACATACAAGGCCGCAAAATTGCAGTATCACGACCCAGTGAAGGATGAGACGTTCGAGGTTGAGGAAGCCGGAGACGCAGAGGGCACAGGCCGTACTCTGGAGATAAACCAGAAGGCTGACAATCTCGGGGACGCACAGAAAATAGCGAAGGAGAAATTACGCAAGGCTAACAAGAGGGAGATCACGGGCAGTGTTACCTTGATGGGAGACCTGCGGTTTGTCGGGAGCAGCAACGTAACGATTTCGGGTTTCGGGGCGTTCGATGGCAAGTACGTGATAGAGAAGGCAACGCACAGTGTGAGCGGTTCATACACGACGAAACTTGACCTGAGCATGGGCAAGGAGTCGAAGCAGAAGGCGGCTACGAAGAAAGCGAAGCCCGGCCGCAGGAAGTCGACGGCGAGTACGGACACAGTACGCGAAGTATATTTTGAAGAGAGGGCGGTGCTGATACCACCAGATGGCGGATAACTATGATGAATCATGTGCGCACGGGCGGTTCGGGAAAGTCTCAGCATATGACCCAGAGCGGCACATGGCGCGGATACAGTTCCCGGACAAGGATAATCTTGTGTCTGCGTGGCTGCCTGTGGCAATACCGAACTCCCTGCAGAACAAGGACGAGAGACACCTGGACATCGGGGAGCATGTTTACTGCAACATGATGGGCAACGGCTTAGAAGTTGGTGTAGTGCTTTGCTCAATCTACGACGACAAGAACAAGCCGATAGTTCACGAGCAGGACATCAGGGTAATAACCTTTGCGGACGGCACGCAGATTTCCTACGACAGGGGAAAGCACCTGCTGAAGGTTGAGTGTGTCGGGGACATCGAGATTCACGCGAAGGGACACATACACATCTTTGCGGACGGTAACATGAAGCATCAGGCGGCGCGTATCGACCTGAATTGAGGAGGAATTATTCTTGCCGATTCTGCGAGTATTCCCTCGCCGAACGAAAGCGACACCCTTAGACGACTACGTAACCTTTGACCCTCCTGGCCTATTCATACCCGACGACATAACAGAAATTCACGTATCAGTGGCCTTCACATGGGACTGTGAAGCTAGGCGGCCCAGCATTCAACCAGTCAGGCGGGGAGTTCACGCCCGGCCTGTACTTGAAGGAAGGGTACGTAATAACGTCGCGAGGTTGTCCGAACAAGTGCTGGTTCTGCGCAGTGCATAAACGCGAGCCGAACGGACTTCACGAACTGGAGATAAAGGACGGCTACAACGTAGTGGACGATAACTTTCTAGCTTGCAGTGAGGAACACATAAGGGCAGTGTTCGCGATGCTGAAGCGACAGCCGCACAAGGCAAAGTTCACGGGCGGGCTGGAGGCAAAAATTCTGAAGTCGTGGCACTGTGAACTGCTTGCGGACTTGAAGCCGGAGCGAATGTATTTTGCGTACGACACGCCGGATGACTACGAGCCGTTAGTCCAAGCGTCAAGGCTGCTGAAGGAGTACGGGCTGTTAACGTCTCGGAAGTGCGGGGTGTACTGCTTGTGCGGTTATCCGTCAGACACGTTCGAGAAAGCAGAGGCGCGGTTTATGCAGGTTGTGAAGCTGGGAATGTGTCCATACGCGATGCTATGGCGGGATAAAGACGGAGAGACATCAAGGGAGTGGAGGAAGTTCCAGCGTTCATGGCTAGCCCCGCAAATACTGTACACGAAGCTAAAACAGGAATTAAATGAAAGGAGATAAATAATGCCAGCGGTAACCAGAAAAGGAGACATGTGCACGGGGCACGCAGATTTCCCGCCACGCAACAGCACCAGCGGAAGCCCTAACGTTTTTGTGAACGGAATACCCGCGCACCGTGAAGGCGACTCATGGGCTGTACATTGCAACTCTCAGCCTGTGTGTCATGGCGGAGTCCTAGCGTCAGGAAGCGGGACAGTGTACGCAAACGGCAGACAGCTCGGACGTATCGGCGACCCTGTATCTTGCGGGTCAAGCGTCGCCACAGGGAGCGGGAATGTTTATGCAGGAGACTAACACGTCATGATAGGTTCACTCGGTGAAGTAGTCTTTGAGGTCTCAACGGAGAGAGTCCGAACCTTCAGGGACTTCCAGATACAGCGGAGCGCGAAATATTCAGAACACGCAATTCACGGCAGGAAGGGGCTGTTAGAGTTCACAGGCCTTGCCCCCGCATCAATGAGCCTCAGCATTAGATTAGACGCTGGACTCGGCGTAAACCCTAAAGAGGAGCTGAACACATTACATGACATTCTGAACAATCATCAGGCAGTGCCCTTCATCCTTGACGGAGAGCCGCAGGGAGACGGGCTGTGGGTGTTAGAGGGATTAGATGAGAACCATGAAATTATTGATAATCACGGGACTTCCATTGCTGTGGAGGTCTCACTAAAGCTGAAAGAATATATCGAGGTGGAGGCTAATGGAAGTTGAGGTGCTTACGTCGCAGGAAGAGATAAATTTTGCGCCCGCGAATATCGTTGAAGAGGTAGCGCAGAACGTCAGGACAATCTGCACCACGCCGAAGTACAGCGTTCCTCTGGACAGGTTATTCGGGGTTGACGCTACAGTGATAGACCGCCCGACTCCGAAGGCCATTGCTCTGATGCAAGTCGAACTTATACAGGCAATCCGCAAGTACGAGCCTCGATGCAGGGTTAAGAAGGTGAGCTTTGACGGAGACACAGACGGGAAGCTCACAGCGAGAGTGAGGATTGAGATTCTTGAAGAGTGATTTATTTCCGGGACTGGCTGACATAGTTTTTGCAGAGAAGTCCGCTGAAGAAATCGAGAGCGAAATCATCACCCTCTACGAACAGATCACCGAGCGCACACTTGCACGCGGAGACCCTGTGCGGTTATTCCTTGAGACTATCACGCTGATAATCATTCATCAGCGAAGCCTCATCGATTACGCAGCAAAGCAGAACCTCTTAGCCTACGCAGAGGGTGATTACCTTGACCATTTGGGTGCGTTGCTGGAAGTTACGCGGCTTGAAGCCTCACACGCAATGACGACGCTGAAGTTCACGCTGTCGGAAGCCCAGCCCTCAGCCGTAATCATTCCTGCGGGAACGCGGGTATCGCCCGGCGGAGGCAATCTGCTTTTCGCGACAACGGAGGCCGCAGAGCTTCCAGCCGGAGACACAGAGACACTAATCACCGCGCAATGCACAACAGCGGGCAGTGCTGGGAATGGTTTTGTTGCGGGACAGCTCCGAAAGCTGGTTGACCCTTTCCCGTTCGAGATGTCCGTAACGAACACGACGACAACCTACGGAGGCAGTGATACTGAGAATGACGAGAATTTTCGCGAAAGGATACAGATTGCGCCTGAGAGCTTTTCAGTTGCCGGGCCTCGCGGGGCTTATGAATATTATGCGAGGTCTGCTCATCAGGATATTATTGATGTTGCAGTTGTCGGGCCGCCCGAAATTCCTCCGGGATACGTGAAGATTTACCCCCTCATGAAAGGCGGCGAGCTTCCCTCAAACGAGGTGCTTGATGCTGTGCTTGCGATCTGCAACGCGGATAACGTGAGGCCGCTGACTGACTGCGTAAGTGCGCACAAACCTGACGTTGTGAGTTACGCCCTGAACGTGAAATACTACATTGACCGCGCGAGGGCGACACAGTCAACGGAACTTCAGGCCGCAGTGAGCGAGGCAGTCAGCAACTGGGTAACATGGCAGCGTTCGAAGTTAGGACGCGACCTCAACCCCTCAGAACTGAATCACAGGATGATAGCCGCCGGAGCAAAGCGCACAGAGATAACCTCGCCGTCATTCCGGGTGCTCAAGGCCTCAGAGCTTGCGATACCCTCAACGATAACGCTGACGTTCGGGGGCTTGGAGGATGGCTAAACAGCTTGAAGTAATCTCGCTGCAGGACATAATACCTGCCTCAATCGCAGAAGATAAGAATATACGGGCAATACGTCGGGCAATAGACCCGCAGTTGCAGGAAGTCTCCCAGAGTATTCGGGAGGCTTTTATTGTGTCGCGAATTAACGAGCTGCTGGAGAATGTTATCGACCTGCTTGCGTGGCAATGGCACGTCGACTTTTACGAGCCGGAACTACCCATTGAGACGAAGCGGGCACTAGTGCTTGACTCCATCAGTTGGCACAGGAAGAAGGGCACTAAGGCCGCCATCATCAGCGCACTGCGGAAGCTGAACTTTGAGCCGACGATAAAGGAATGGTTCGAGCCTGAACTGCAGACCGAGCCGCACACATTCAGCGTCAGAGGGTACTACAAGGATGATCACGTCAACGTTGACTTTCTCGGAGAAGACACAGAAGGAATCCTCACGCGGATAATCGAGCTGACCAAGCCCGCAAGGTCTCACATGATAAAGCTGACCGTCGCTCCGATTCCTATCGACATGACGAAGCACATCTGCCGCTGGGATTTCTGCAACTGGGAGCACGTCGAGTTCAAGCGTTACGACTGGGGCTTGCTGATTCCAGATAACCCGTTCTTTGAGGACGAAGCACCGATGCACAGCCTCATTGAGCGCGGAATACTGACACTAAGCGACGTGCAGTACTGGGACGCTGGAAGGTGGGGATATTCGCCCTACAGGCTGCAGATTGTGAGCCGTGCATTCGAGACGGGAATATTCGCCGAGCTTGAGGACGACATCGGAACGTGGATGACTCCCTCAGTGTGGAACGGCTTTTCTTGGGACGAGGCGCACAAATTCTACCGGCCTGTGGGCGCAATGTCTCTGCGTACTTTTCCCGCAGACTTTGCCCTCGAGGACTCTGCGGCAATTCTCGGAGCAATTCCCTTCATCGGCATCATCTACGACTCGCGTCCCTACTGGGACATGCATTCATGGGAGGAACACAGCACATGGGCAGAAGAGGTAGAGCAGGAGGACATAGGCTCAGCGGTGAAGAGAGATTTTCCGGCTTCGTTGAAGTGGGGAAGTTACCCGCCCTCTCCGAGATGGAGCAGCCACAAAACGTGGGAAGGCAGCGACACATGGGAGAACACAACCGAGCAGGCCGGGACGTGGGAGGTTGGCACATGGGAATATCAGGAGGTCGTATAAATGGCAGTCTTAACATACTTAGCGCGTACAGCATGGGCAAAATATTTACTCTCGCGCCCGCTGTTTCTCGCAATAGGCAACGGAGAAGCAAGCTGGGACACTACGCCCAAAGAAGTGGATTACGAGGCAACAGCCCTAACGCACGAGATAGGCCGCAAGAAAATCACGCGGTCATATTTTGTGAATGAGGACGATGACGGCGAAATAGATATGCCCGGAGGCAGAAGATACTCATACTCAGAGACACCGACGCGGCACATATACCTTAGCTGCATGTTCAACTACGGCGAGGGAGTCGCAGAACCGATCCGCGAGGTCGGAGTGTTCATTGATACACAGGTGAAGTCGGGGCTTCCGGCAACACAGAGCTATTTCGTGCCGGGAGAGATACAGACTCCGGGCACATTGATATTGCTTGAGCATTTAGAGACAGCAGACATCTTTACCCCTAAGAGAAAGGGATATTACGGAACAATATTGACGATATGAGGAGGTGAGAAATTTGACGGCAGACGAAATCAAGGCACTGCTGAAATCGCCGGACTACTATAACCGCTACGACAAGGCCAAGAACTGGTCTCATGTTGCGGTTCTTGCCGGAAGGGCTATGCAGTCAGCAGAGATGAACGAGTCCCAGCTCATAGCGGAGGACAAGATCAAGGCGATCGGCAGTTCGTTATACGCGGACGGGACAATCATCAAGGGGTGCGCGATTTCCCTCGACACAAACGCCAAGAAAGCCACCATTGAAGCGGGGCAGATATTCCTTGACGGCCTCGTGTATGAGATTGCGGAGAAGACGCTTAACGTTCCCGATGACGCGGACGTTCAGGTCGGAGCGTGGCTGAAGTCTAGCGTGCTTACAGAGTACGAGGACGAGACTCTGACCGAGCCCGCCCGGAACACACCGCAGTACAAAATGGAGGGTGCGTGGAGAGTAATCACTGTTGCTGAATGGGGGCTGAACACAGACAACCTTAATGCGCCGTTCTTCCCTGTCTACGGAATCAGCGGGGGCGAAATCGTTACGCAGCTGCAGAAAATCAACCCTGAGTACCTGAACACCACAGCACGCTACGACAGGCACGCTAACGGTCATTACGTCGTCGAAGGCCTGAACGTTACGGCATTGCAGAGCACTGAGGCCGGGAAACAGACCTACAGCATCTCGGAGGGCATCGCGCACATCAACGGCTACGAGGCAGAGATAGGGCACTCCGTGAGGCTCATCACCGACGAGGCATTTGACCTCGCAGAAGTACAGTCGGAGGTTCACAGGTTCACCAGCGGAGGCACAGGCAGAATGACCTTCACAGTTGCCCACACTCCCATCGAGAGCGTTACTCAGATTCGCGTAACGAAGGAACGCACAGTAACCCTCACGCACGGGAATTATTCCGGCTGTGTTGACGGCTTGCCTAATGACTCAGTCTTTGAGGTTGTGGAAGTGAAGCAGGGAGCACTAATCTTCGTCGAGGGCACTGACTTTCTGCTTGACGGCGACAATCTCGACTGGAGTCCCGCAGGCGAAGAACCCGCGCCCGGCGCAACGTACACAGCGAAGTATCATTACCGCACGAACATCAGCCCTAACGCGTTCACGAAGACGAGCATAACGGTATCGGGGCTGTTCGAGAACTCGGTGATTGAGGCGAGCTACTACTATAGAATGCCGCGCAAGGACATCATCGTAATGTACAAGGACTGCTCAATCGGAATCGTTCGGGGTATCTCGCACAGGTATGACCCTGTTTTGCCGGGAACGCCGCCGGAAGGTATCTGCCTCGCGCAGGTAACGCAGACATGGCAGGGTTTGCCGGAAGTCAGGAACGTAGCCATCAAGTGCGTACATGCCGACGTGCTGAACGAAATGCGGAGTCAGATTCTCGACCTTTACGGGCTGCTTGCACGGCAGGAATTACGGTTTGACGCAACCCTCAATGCTCCGACGAGTGCATACAACGTGTTCGTGGATTCGTTGTTCGACGACGACATGAGGGACGCAGGAACACCGCAGACGGCCTTAATCGCGGATCAGACTCTCCAGCTCCCAATGAGCACAGAGATTTCTGGCCTGACGCTCGCGAAAGACACACTGCTTGACTATGACGTTGAGGTTCTGATTGACCAGTCAGCCCACACACGCGACATGAAGGTTAATCCCTATCAGGCCTTTAATCCCTTGCCCGCGACAATGACGCTGACTCCTGCAGTAGACCGCTGGACAGAAAATATTGTGCGGACAGTAATCTCCAACACCGTGAGTTTCAGGTCAAGCAACCGCCGCCATTCATGGGACGTTCTGACGAACACAACGACCACGACAGAGTCAGGCGGAAACTTGCGGAGCATCACGGTGAAGATTGACGCATCGGGTTTCGGCCCGAACGAGGCAGTCCGAGTAATCTTTGACGGCATCGAGGTAGCGTGTTCATCATCGAGCGCGAACGCTTCGGGAGTCTTCAGCGGGACATTCGCGATCCCCGAAGGGGTCCCTGCAGGAACAAAGTTAGTGAGGCTTCAGGGAACACACACAACCGCGAGCGCGTACTTCGTGGGGATTCATGAGGTCAGGACAACCATCAACTACTACGTGCGCTACAACGACCTTGACCCGTTAGCGCAAACCTTCACTCTGAGTGAGTCGCGTCATGTTGCGGGCGTAGATTTCTGGCTTGTCAGCAAGAGCCGGACATCAAGCCTCAAGATAGAGCTTCATGAAGTGAGTCTAGGTTTTCCGACGCAGGAAGTCATAGCCTCATGCACAATGACCCCCTCGCAGCTTACGGTCAACGCATGGAACAGGGCAATCTTTGACACGCCGGTTTTCCTGTCAGCGGATACAGAGTACGCGATTACGATAATGACTGACACAGCAGATTACGCGGTAGGGATTGCGAGTCTAGGAGACTGGGACACAGCGAAGGGCTGGATACGTTCACAGGCATATTCTGCGGGAGTGCTGCTCCTAAGCTCGAACGCGTCGACATGGTCAGCCGACCAGAAGTCCGATCTGACATTCCGGCTTCTCGGAGCGAAATTCAGGACAGCCCGCAAGACCCTCACGCTCGGGAACATCAACCTTGCGGGCGTAACGGACATCATGCCGATGGCGGAGGTTCAGCGTACAGGTGCAGACACAGACGCAACGTTCATCCTCAAGAATGGCAGCGTTGAAGTTGCGCGTATGCAGGCGTGGCAGAACATCTCATTCTCCGACCCGCTGAACGGCACATACACCTTGAGCGTTGAGCTTTTCGGAGACAGCAAATATTCGCCCTTGCTTGGACGTATGCCGCAGATTCTCACGGGCAAGATTGGGAACACAGGCGACTATGTATCGCGAGCTTTCACGTGCGGAATGGGCAAGCAGGTAATGATTACGATGGAGGAATACGCCCCGACCGGCTCATCAGTGCGTGTGTTTATCGAGACAGCCGCGAACGTGTGGACGGAGTCCGGCGACCCGGAACAGGAACAAATCGGGGACGGCTGGGTTCGTTGCAAGCGGTTTATTCCGTGCGACATGTCAGCTACGAGGTTGAAGATAGTATTGAACGGCACATCATCAGCGAGGCCGTTAGTCCAGAATATAAGTGCGGTGATTCTAAGTGCCTAAGTATGATGACAGAACATTAAGGGGCTGGCCGCTTCCACACAGGCAAAACAAGCTGAGTGATGACGCGGACAGGTTACGCGAAGCCCTGACCACGATAGACGCAAACATCACCGAGATTGAGGGCAACCTGCAGAGTGTCGAGGATGTCAACGAGTTTCTGAGCACCCGCATGGAAGTGATTGTGGGTCAAGCTACAGAGGACACGGAGATTCTTGATGCGCGTGTTGATGCGGAAGGGAACGTGCACCCGAACTTAGGGCACAACGTCAGAAGCATTCACGGCGGCTTGCTGCAGGTAGTAAGCGACATCAGGTACGGGATACAGGAATTTCAAGGCCTGCTGCACCAGTTCAGCGCATTAGCAGAGGCACAGATACAGGACGAGCTTAATGCGCAGGATGCTAACGAACGCCGGAAGGCCGAGCTTGCGCAGGAGTCATTGACGCGGCTGTTGCAGGATGACGGGTTGCAGAGTCAGATTAATGCGGCCTCAGAAGCGATAATGCGGACGGCGGTAACTCTCCGAGAACTCAGCGAACGTCGCAAGGCAGAACTCACACGTGAGGAGTCCTCGAGGATTTCGACGGACGACAGTTTGCAGAGAGAGATTAACGCGCTGGCGGAAGCATTCTTGAGAGACGCGCTGACACTGAGTGAGGCACTAGAACGCCGGAGAGACGCTCTAAGGCAAGAGATACAAGCTCGGATTGCTGGGGATACAGCCCTGCAGGAACAGATTACGCGGAATGCCGAGAAGATACAGCAGGAGTCGGAGCGGCGAGCCGAGAAGGATGCAGAGATTCATGAAGCCCTCGACGTGCTGAATGAGGGAGTTGCGCTCCGTAAGTCTGAGATTGATGCAGAGACTCAGGCACGAGCAGAAGGCGACGATGGGATTGCGCGTCAGGCAAACGCGAACGCAGAGGGTATTCTGCAGACCGCCCTGAACGTGCAAGACTTGAACGCCCGGCGAAAAGCTGACTTGCTCCGTGAAGAGCAGGCCAGAATTGCGGGAGATATTGCCCTACAGGAGCTAATCGATAAGACCGCAGAGGCCAGCATTGAAAACGCGCTAGGCATTCATCAGGAAGCCCAACAGCGGCGCAAGTCCGACGAGCGCATTGAAGCCCTCAGAGATGAGACAGACCGCCGGATAGAGATTGACGCGTACCACCAGCTGCAGATTGACGAGGCAATACACGCGATCCTGCAGAACTCTCTTGCGCTGAGTGAGGCCTTAGCCCGAAGAAGGGCAGCCCTTATCCGTGAGGAGCAATCCCGCGCGGAAGAGGACGCAAACCTTCAAGGGCAGATAGACACAAACGCGACTGCGAACATGCAGAACGCCATGAACATCCAGCAGGAGGCCGAGCACCGCAGGAAACTCTTAGAGCTGATAGCGGCGGAAACTCAGGAGCGGGAACGTCAGATACAGAATGTGCGCTCCGAGATAGGTGAACTCTATGAAGTGCCATTGCCCGGACTTCATGAGGAGCTTGGGGAACTTCAGAGGCAGACAGACGCAAACGCGGAGGCCAATATCTGGACGGCTCTCAGTCTTCATGACGGATTAGCCCGACACACAGCGGCCTTAACTCAGGAAACACAGAGCCGAGTTGCAGAGGATGCCGGAACGCAGAGACAGATTAATGCGAACGCAGAGGGTATTCTGCAGACCGCACTTAATCTGAGCGAGGCATTCAGCAGGTATAGGGAGGCACTGACTCAGGAAGCCCGCGCCCGTGTAGAGGAAGACACGAACATTCAGGCACAGACCGACAGCAACGCAGTAGCCGCACTTGAGCTTGCCGCGAATCTCTCAGCCGAAGCCGAGAAATGCCGGGCACTTGGACAGGCAATCGCAGGCCTCAAATCTCCCATTGATTGGAGCACAGCAGAGAGCCTCGCAATCCGTGAACCACGTTGCGCAATAGTGAACTTCACGGGGCTAAGCTCAATGCCTACGACGAAGACAGCCGATATTCCCGCGTTCATGGAGTTCTGGGACATGCAGGGTAACTTTTTCCGCAAGCCCATCGTGTGCAGTGCGCAGGGCAGCTCATCATTGGGTTACGTCAAGAAGAACGTGAAGTTCGACCTGCTCAATGATGACGGCTCAAAGTTCAACCTCAAGATTGGGAATTGGGTTGTGCAGGACGGCTTTCACCTCAAAGCGTACTACACAGATTTCTTCAGAGGAGTAGCAGTAACGAGCTACAAATTCTGGGACGAGGTCATGAGGTACAACGGCCTCGACAAGGACAGGCCATACAAGCGGGCAATGATTGACGCTTCGGAGATACAGCCGAGCGGGACGAGCCTGAACAATCCCGACGATATGACGTTACAGCTCGACAACGGCGCGCTGTGTCATCCTGACGGCTTCCCCTGCATCGTGTACCTCAACGGTGAGTTCTACGGCGTGTATTCGTGGCAGATCAAGAAGCAGCGCAAGAATTACCGCATGGACAAGAGCACCGTTGAGCACATTCACCTTGACGGCAGCCTTTACACACAATATTTCTGGAACGGCGCAATCAACTGGACAGTCTTTGAGATACGCAACCCGAACAAGCTCTACACGATGGACGGGAAGAAGTACGACGGCGACGCACCCAAAGAGTTAATTGACGAGACATCGGAGAAGTACGACGCAAGCAACAAGGATCACGTCCGAAGCGCGAAGGTCAAGCGATACATTCAGAGCTTTGTTGAGAGGTTTGGGGAGCTGAAGCAGTTATACACAGCTTACCGTGCGAACCCCAGCGATGAGACTCTTGCGGCAGTGAAGGCGGCGTATGAAGAACTCTTTGACTGGGAGAATCAGCGCGACTATCTCATTTTCTCGGACGTAATCAAGAACTCTGACGGTTTCGGGAAAAATTGGCAGTGGACAACCTATGACGGCGTGAAGTGGTACGTCAATGCTTACGACCTCGACATGTCATACGGCGGCCATTGGCAGGGAACACAGATAACCCCTCCGCTTACAGGCCACATCACGACAAGCACAGCCCTTCCGACTGGGTACGTTGCTCTGCTGTACAAGGACGAGCTTGAGGCCAGATACAGGGAGCTGCGCGACGCAGGAATCATCAGCGTTAGTAACATTCTCTTAAAGCTGGAGAATTGGACGGCAAGAATCGGAGTCGGAAACTACGAGCTTGAGTTCGAACGCTGGCCTAACAGCCCGTGCATCCTGAATTACACCGACAGCATTTACCGCGTCAAACGTTGGCTTGAAGTCGAGATCGCGAACATGGACAAGGTCTACAGGTACAGCACAGACACACAGCCCGAAATTGCGGAGGCTGACGACACAGAGCCGCTCATCCGCGCAGAGCAGGACACAGGAATCCTCCGGCAGGTGAACGCACTCGCTGAAGCCGACATGCGCAGTGAACTGAATCACGCTCTCCTTAACGCCGAACGCAGACGCGAGGAAGCCCAAGAGCGGGCAATCCGCGATGAGCAGGACGCGGGACTTCAAGCGCAAATCAACAGCCTTGCAGAGGCGACCATGTGGAGGCTCGTAAATGAGCATGACATGAGGCTAAGCATCAGTGAGGCAATGCAGCAAATCAAGGAGTTTCCGAGTCGTCCGGCAACAGATGATGAGTTCGACGAAATGCTGGACGAACTCTACAACGACTGATGTTATTACGGGGTGCGCAACCCGTTTTAGCATAGATAATCTTTAACATTTGGAGGTAAGCAATGGCATACGATCTGGACAGTGCAATAACGATGAGGCACTACAGGAAGGGGCATCAGCAGACGCTAGCGGACATGGCGAACCTGCGCGAGGCCATCGACAACAAGTTATCGAGCGTGTACAAGGTGAAGGGATCGCTTGCGTTTGCATCCCTGACGAACGCGCTGCTTGTGAAGGCCAATGAGGGCAACGTCTACAACATCACGGACGCGTTCACGACGACGGCAGATTTCGTGGAGGGCGCGGGCAAAAAGCACTCCGCAGGCTCAAACGTGGTGATAGTGGAGACGACGACGGCGGTATTCAGCGAGTCATCTGACAGCACAGTAGACGCAGGGAAGACGTACTACGTGAACCAGAACGGCGGGTACAGCGCAGTAACGCCCGCAGGCAACGAAGACCCTGCGACCGAAGGCTGGTACGAGCTGACGACTCCTGCGGTGTACAAATTCGACGTTCACGCAGGCGACCTGTCGAACATGATGGAGCTTGCAGTTCCGGCCTCAGCAGGAAGCATTGCGCTCCTTAACGAGCACGGGCAGGTAATCGACAGCACGTTCAAGATAGCGACGGACGCGGAGTTTGACGAGATGCTCGGAGAACTCTACGGAGAGTAGCGGCTATCGTCAAGAAGACAGAGGCAGGCGGGGAGTAACAGCCCCCGCTTGTTTGATTCAGGAGGTGGCTTTGTGGCTTGGTATGAATACATATTGCCCACCGTGAAGCAAATCCAGAAGCTAGCCCGCCGGAACAAGACGGCGGAAGAAGTCCTAAGCTCTCGCATTGACGCACAGGTAACGGCCTCGACGGACAGCGACGCAGACTATGCAGCAGAGGTAGCGGATGCCCGTGTTGATGTGTGGGGAAACGTGCAGGGGAGTCTAGGGAGCAACATACGAGGCGGACAAGAGAGGTTGTCTGACGCGCTGGAGTTAGCCCTGACACTGTTGCAGGGGCAGATAGACGCACTAGCCGAGACGCGAATCACTAACACCCTCGATATAGCGACAGAGGCCGAGACGCGGCGCAACGGGCTGGCGAAGGAAGAGGAAGCCCGCACTCGAGATGATGGCTCACTGCAGAGGCAGATAGATTCATTGTCAGAGGCGGTACTAGGAATATTAGCGATGATCTCGGAGCACCGAGAGAGGACAGGAGGAAAATCGTAATGGCAGAGACAGCGCATACAGCATGGTATCGTCAGGGTACGGTATCAGTAACGAACGGTAGCACGGTAGTCAACGGCGACGGTACTAGATGGCTGACGGCAGGAATAAATCCCGGAGCGGCCTTCAGAGTGGACGCTAGAGGGGATTATGCGTGCGAAGTAGCGAGTGTAGAAAGCGACACGAAGATAATCTTGGTGAAGCCGTACTACGGACAGAGCGCAAACGGGCAGACGTACTCAATCGACCGTAATCACCAGTCAACATTACCAGCAGACTTATCATCTAGGCTGTCGAAGGCGATGGGGAACTGGGAAGCTCGCTATGACCTTGACATGAAGGAAATCACCGGCAAGAGTGCGTATGAGGTAGCAGTTGAGAACGGATACATAGGCACAAAAGCGCAGTGGTTAGAGTCTCTGAAGGCGACAGGCGAGCTGACCTCGATGAAGGAATTAGTGGAGGCAGTCCTGATGCACAATTCTGGGGCACACAACGCGCTGTGCAGGGGCAAGAATCTTGGAGTATTCTCCGACGCGCAGAGTGCGGCGATACGCGCGGGGACATTTGCGGCGACGACCGGCGGAGTGTACGCGGACATCTACCCGAACGATTACTGGGTATTCAGCAACGTACCGTACAGCTACCTGAACGAGAACGACGAGGAGACCTCGAGCACCTACAGCGGGACGATGAGGGTAGCCGACCTTGACTACTACCTGAGAGCCGGAGATACGGACTTGACCACGCATCATGTGGTGGTAGTGCCCGACGCAAACATGTTCACCGCGCCGATGAACGCTACGAATACGACGGAAGGCGGCTATGTGGGGAGCAAGATGCGGACGGTGTACCTGCGTCGTGCGGAGGCAATCTTTAAGGCGTGCTTCGGAGAGAACCACGTACTGAAGCACCGTGAATTTCTGGTGAATGCAGTGAAGGACGGCAGAGGGTCTAACTCTATATGGTGCGACAGCACGGTTGAGCTGATGGATGAGCGCATGGTGTACGGCGCAACGCAGTTTGACAGTGCGACTCCTGACGGCAGCGTAGATCCGTGGGGTACGTTCATGATGTACAGCGTCTCGTGCAAGCAGCTGAATCTGTTCCGGCACAGGCCTGACCTGATTAGCAACAGGCAGTGGTACTGGCTGAGAAACGTTGTTTCTGCTGCGTGTTTCGCTAGTGTCCTCCTTTCTGGCGGTTGCGGCTGCCGTAATGCTTCGAATGCTGGCGGCGGTGTTCGCCCTGCTGCCCTTATCTACTAAATCAGTAAATCTACTGGGGCTTGTCCCCAGTAGATGACGGTTGATATAATGAGAAGTCGCATTTATGGTTTTGTCCATTCCACCGCTTGCCGGTGGTCGCGCTACATACGTCAAAATAGGAGGTTAAGCATTGTCAAATATCCCGAAGAGTAAACGGTCAGAGTCCAAGCTGGAAGCCCTGCACCGCGCTTACGAGTTGCGCAGGAAAATTACCGCTGAACTCATGGCCACTTTCGGATACAGCCACAAGAAGCTGGAGGCTCACGTGCAGAAATTGACCTCCTACGTTACAGACCCGGAGGAGCGCGAGAAGATGAGCAAGGCCATCCGCGAACTCGAAGACGGCTTTGACTCTTGGTTCATTCGGCGTGAACGCGACAGAGTGGCCGATTTCTGTCAGGGCATAACCGAGCACCTCAGAGCGGCAAACACAATCTGGCCGACTTACATGGCAGAGTTTCAGGAGAGACGGCTCGAAATGGATCGCGCTCTCGTGTGCTGCAACAAGTTGCAGGACGAATTGCAGTACATAGCCGAGACTTTGCCCGCTGACAAGAACAAGTTCATGAACATAGTGCTTGAAGTGCAGGCCGTTTTTGATATGATTAAGGCCTTGAGACAAGCTGACAACCGCTTTCTGAAGAACATTAAGCAGTGAGCGTGAGTCAATAAAGTTAGGGTGTCTTTTGTTGGTCGTTTCTGCTGCGTGTTTCGCTAATGTCATCAATTCTGGCAATTGCAACTACAATAATGCTTCGAATGCTGGCAGCGGTGTTCGCCCTGATTCACTACCCGCACGACTATCGGACACAGTTTCCGTGTACGGGTGAAGGGAAGGAAAAGACATCCTTTGCGCCTTCGGGTGCATAAATGCCAATCGCCACGCTGTTAGTTACGACTAATACAGCTACAGGGCGGTTTTTCTTTATGGACGAGAATATTTTTCTTGACGCTAACGTAATCTATGAGGCCGGTACAAAGGCGATGAGGGGCAGCAACTTCAAGTATGCTACCCAGCTGTTCGAGATGAACCATCTGCTTTATACGGCAATGCTCCAGAAGTCCCTGCTTGAAGGCACATACACACCGACTGAGGGCAGCAGATTCCTTATCCGCGAGCGCGGAAAACCCAGATACATTACCAGTAATTCAATGGCTGATAAGACCGTCAATCACATTATCTGCGACGGCATTCTTACCCCTGCACTGAGCAAGTTCCTGATTTACGACAACGGAGCTTCGCAGAAGGGTAAGGGTGTAGATTTTCACCGCAGACGGTTTGAGGCTCACCTGCACAAATTCTTCATGAGGCACGGGAGCAATGACGGCTACATTCTGCTGGGAGACTTCACGGGCTATTACGCAAACATTCCGCACGGTAAATGCCGCTCGGTTTTGGCGCAATTCCTCTCACGCTCCGTTGAGAATCCCGACGAGCTGAGATACACATTAGGCCTGATTGCACGGATATTCGGGACGTTCCGGGTAGACGTGAGCAGGTTCACGGACGCAGAGATTCAGGCCATGATGGACGGAAAGGTTGACCCGATGCTGAACCTTCACGCTGATTCCGCGACACTGACAGGGCAGAAATTCCTCGATAAGGGCGTGGACATCGGCAACCAGATTTCCCAGAACATCGGCCTGATTTACCCTTACCGCTTCGACAACTACGCGAAGATTGTCGCGGGTATTGAGGGCTACGGCAGGTACACCGATGACTTCTATGCAATCTCGGACAGCCGCGAGGAATTGAGGACTCTGCTTGACGGGCTGAGAGTGATAGCTCATGAGTTCGGGATAATCCTCAACGAGCGCAAGACACGGATTGTAAAACTCTCCGGCTTCTATCGGCACTTGCAGAACGGCTACAGCCTCACGGAAACAGGGCGGGTGATCCGCAAGATTAACCCCAAGAGCATAACGAGAGAGCGCAGAAAGCTGAAAGCCTACAAGAGGCTGCTTGACGCGGGGAAGATAACGTACAGCGAGATAGAAAATATTTTCAAGAGCTGGCTGGGCGGCAACTTTCGCAGGATGTCGCACCGCCAAATTTATAACATGACAGACCTGTTTATCAGGCTATTTAGGAGGAGACCGAAATGGAAAAAGGGACATTCACGGTTACGCTGGCTGATGGAACACAGCTCAGCGGATTGGGGCTGAACGGAAATAACTTCGTCAGCAAGAAGGAAGTAACAGCGGACACATTCAGGGGCAAGCTCTCGAAGGTAATCATTGAGGGCGACGCAGAGGCCGACGAAGCAGGACTCATTGGTACGCACCACAACATGGAGCTTGTGCAGATTGCGCACTATACGCAGGCGACACATGGGTGCGAGGACGGCTACTACTTCGTGCTGAGGGAGATTCCGGCGGCAGAGCTTGAGGCTCTCAGGAATCGCGGGGATATCGACTACATCGCGATGATGACGGGCGTGGAACTGTAGGAGGTGAAGGCAATGTTCGAGAAGATCAAGAAGTATTACGACGCTGGCGTGTGGGACGAACACAGAGTGCGTGAGGCGGTCGCAAAGAACGTAATCACGGCGGAAGAGTTCAAGGCAATAACGGGAAAGGGACTGCTCGGAGAATAACCGGGCAGTTATTTTTTGCGGGGAGGCTCAGTGCGGGTCTCCCTGCTTTCGTGTTATTTGGGAGGTATAAGAATGGCTAACGATACGAAGAATTTCAAGGCTGCGGAGTTCACATGTCATTGCGGATGCGGAAAGAACGAGATTCAGCAGCCCGTCCTGAACATGTGCCAGAAGATACGCGACGAACTTGGGCAGGCCGTCAGAATCAACAGTGGGTACAGATGCCCGAAGCACAACGCAAAGGTGAGCAAGGCTAAGGCTTCCCGCCACACTATGGGCAAGGCCGCTGACCTCAGCTCAGCAGGCGGCGCGCTCTCCATTCTGCTGGCGGTTCACAAACTCTTTCTCGCGGGCAGGCTCCCGGAGCTGGGATACTGCATCTATTACCCCAACAAGAATTTCGTTCACATTGACCTTGACACCAGGCCGAGCGGCAAAGTCTTTGAGGTCTCGCTATGAGCGCGAACTATTACATCAACACAGGCGTTGCCCTCGCGGGAGGCTTCCTGTCGTGGTTCATCGGCGGCATTAAAGGCGGCGTGGTCGTGCTCTTCCTGCTCATGGTCATCGATTACATCACAGGGGTCATGAAGGGCTTTGCCCTGAAGAAGTGGTGCAGTGAGATCGGCTTTCGCGGCATTGCTAAGAAGGTCTGCATGTTCCTCTTCGTCGGGATAGCTAACGTCATCGACAACGAGATGCACATTGAGCTGTTGGGGCACAATGACGTGCTTAGGGACGCGGTGATTTGCTTCTACATCGCCAACGAAGGCCTGAGCATCACAGAGAACGCAATAGACTTGGGCGCACCCGTTCCTGAAGGCCTGAAGGAGCGTTTCCTTGCGTGGAGGAACAAACAGCTGATAAGCAAGAATACCCCGCAGGACGAGGAAGATTAGCGGCAGGAAGCCCCTTGCGGGAAACCCGAATCAGAGTGAACATACACAGAGATTATGATGAACGAGGAGGTTTACCCGCGATGAAGAACCCGGAAATTTTCGACATTAACGGAGTGCCCGAAAGTCTGTCGATAATGTTCCACAAGGACAACTGCAGCGTGATAGCAATTCAGGACGCAACGGAAGAAAGCGTAACGGGCGCAGAGCTTGTCGAGAAGCTGAATAAGCTGCGACTGTTCAGCCGGTTTCAGCTAGACCGCGAGACAAAGGATTACGCCCGGCTAATCACGACCGACAGCTGGGGCAAGACGCACTACTTTCGGGCGTGGAAGTAACGTAAGGCGCACAGGTTAGGACTTGGCCTTTTCCTGTGCGTTATTCTTGGCCGCCTCTCCAGCGATAATCCCGTCAAGCCTGTGAAGTTTCCTGATCAGGACTCTCATGCACTGCAAGATTTCACGTTCGAGGCCTTCTTTATCCCCGCTCATTTCAGCCTTGCTCCCTTCAGCGGCTATTTCCGCCTCAAGCTCTGCCTCCTCAGCCTTGCGCCTGTTCTGCCACATTGCCGCAAACCCGCGCGGATTCCTCTCGTAACTCTCGATTGTTGCCTTCGGTATCATCCACTGATGCCCGATCCTGAACGCCCCTTCCATTTTCCCCTGTCGGCACAGCAGCGTTATGGAGCTGTTCCTGTAGCCTAAAATTTTTGCGGCTTCCTCGACCGATACCAAATCCTTAATATCCACTGCACTAATCCTCCTCTTTGCGTTATGACCAGCATTATATCACCGTTTAGCATTAAATAAAGACTTGCATACTACGTTTTGAGAGTTATACTGTGTTCATCAAGCGGAAACGCAGTAATCACAAGGAAGGAGAACGAACAATGGCAAAGGAAGCAGTAGTAATCCGGGAGTACGAGGAAATCCTCAGCGGCGGCAGGAACTTCGACGAGGCCAGCGACAACTGGACAATACTGAAGGCCTGCAAGGCCAACAAGGCAGCAGGAAACGCAAGGCTGGACTTCAACGATGTAATCTGGGACGAGGACATCAAGGTGATAGCGGACACAATGCGCAAGGCGGGCATCAGGGAGTTCACGATCTCAGTGCATCAGGGAAACCTGATAGACGTGCTGACAGCCTTTCAGGAGCTCGGAGTATTCATCAGGGGCATGGTGCAGGTGAGGACGCGCTATCAATCGCTCGGCGTTGTGCCGGCAATCCTCATGCAGGTAGCATAGCGGGGAACATCCCCCGCTTTAACCCTAATACGGTCGGCGGAAACACGGTAATCATCAAGAAGGAGAAGAAGACGATGCAGACAAAAGCGGTGTTCGTACGGGAGTTTGAGGTTATCTTCGATTGCCTCATGGAAGACCTCATCAATTACGGTGAGTGTCGCTACAAAGCAGAAGCAGGGATTAACCCGATAGTGTTCAGCGCGTACTGCTGGAGCAAGAAGGACGGGAACAGCAGGATTAATTTCGGGGACGATCTTGATCCTGAAGACGTGGCGGATATAGTCTCGTCACTGCGCAAACACGGTATCACGGAGTTCACGCTTTCCCCTACGTTAGCTCCGGCCGGCGTAACATCAACCCTAGCCGCGTTCAAGAAACTCGGTTTTGTGGCGAGGGACAAGGTAAACATCAAGGGCTTCAACGGCAAGGAAGTTCCTGCGCTATTAGTGAGGGCAGTGTAGGCGGCCAGACTGTCAGGCGGCGGTGAGTCTTCCCGCCGTTTTTCTTTGCCCTGAAATTCCGCGTTATATTCTGCGAAAAAGATTGAATAATGGACTTGCATAATACTCTTTCAGAGTTATACTACAACCATCGAACGCGGAAACGCAGTAAACATCAAGAAGGAGCAAGGAATTATGACGGACAAGACAGCAGCACAGATAGCGAACATGAAGAAGCAGACAATCGGTGTAGAAGTTGAGATGAACGGCATCACGCGCAAGAACGCCGCAATGGTTGCCGCCGATTTCTTCGGGACGCACCAGTACGAGTGCACAGCCGGGCGCAACGGTTATTCAACGTGGAGCGCATGGGACGCAGAGAGCCGCGAATGGAAATTCCAGAAGGATGTGAGCATTCAGGGCAACGACGACGAGAAGTGCGAGCTTGTTACGCCGATCCTGCGCTACGAGGACATCGAAACATTGCAGGGACTGCTTCGGGTACTCAGGAAGGCCGGAGCACAGAGCAGTGCATCAAGGGGATGCGGAGTTCACATCCACGTAGGCCTCAAGAGCGAAGCCGGAGACCACACAGCGCAGACGCTCACCAATTTGGCGAACATGATGGCCGCGCACGAAGAGCAGATAGGCCGGGCAATCAAGATTTCCGAGCACAGAGTTGCGGGGTACTGCCAGACAGTCAGCCGCGCATTCCTGGACAGGCTCAACGCGCAGAAGCCCCAGACCATGAGCCAGCTTGCGGACATCTGGTACGAGGGCAACGGAGCGAATTACCGCCGCGATGAACACTACAATAACAGCCGCTATCACATGCTGAACCTGCACGCCTGCTTCACGAAAGGCACGATAGAGTTCCGGTTGTTCCAGTTCGACGAACCCCACGACGGCAAGAAGGGCGGAATACACTGCGGACAGCTCAAGGCCTACATTCAGCTCTGCCTTGCGATGAGCCAGCTTGCGAAGGAGCTCAAGAGTGCGAGACCGAAGCCCCAGCAGAGGGAGAATGAGAAGTACGCATTCCGCTGCTGGATGCTGAGACTGGGCTTCATCGGGGCGGAGTTCAAGACCGCAAGAACACTCCTTTTGCGGAACGTAAGCGGCGACGGAGCATGGAGGCACTAATGAAGGTATACAGGGTAGCAATGACGGAGATGTACCGAAAGGTAGTCTCCGTCGAAGCCCTCAATGAGCGGGAGGCTCACCAGCGGGCATGGGATGCATGGAACAACACGGAAATTATCCTTGACGAAAACGACTTTGCGGGCGCAGAAATGGACGTGCTGGGCGAGGGGCTAGGAGCTTGCGAGGGTAAAATCATCGAAGGATTCGACTATGGGAAAGGAGCGGCAACGAATGGCTGACAGGTATTATATCGCGTACGGGAGCAACTTATCCGTTGAGCAGATGAGAGTGCGGACACCAGACGCTGTGATTGTTGGTACAGGGATGCTCAAGGGATGGCGGCTGTTGTTCCGGCAGTTTGCGACAATCGAGAAGTGCAAGGGGTATTCAGTGCCGGTGCTGGTCTGGAAGATTTCAGCGCAGGATGAAAAGAGTCTCGACAGGTATGAAGGCTTCCCGAGCTTCTACGTCAAGAAGAACCTGAAGGTTGATGTTACGTCGCTTGACGGGCAGGACTTAGGCGAGCTTACCGCGATGGTGTACATCATGACGAAGACAGCGGCAGAGACACGGGGAATTAACCCAATGCCCAGCAAGTACTACTATTCAGTGTTGCATGAAGGGTACGAGACTTTTGGGTTTGATGGTAAAATCCTGAGCGAGGCAGTAATGGAAGCCTCCGTGCGTGTACAGCCTCATTAAGTAGTACCACGTTGCTCCGTGAGTACTGCGTTTCGTTCGATGACGGCCTCCGTGATTGGAGACCGTTTTTATTCTGCAGGAGGATTCTTGACTTGATGCGCTTTCTCCCACTTTTCCTCGCGTTCATGCCTATTAGAATTTGTGCCATGTATGAAAACTCCTACAAGAGATACAAGAGTCCCGCCAAAAATTGCGCCGCCCGCTATCATTTCTCCCAGACAAAAACATACCCCTGAGAGAACAAATGCGGCAATTGCTATGTAGAACGCGTACTTTACTCCCAAGAGACTCCGTTCGCTTGAAGTCTTCACCGCTATCATCTCGATATTTTGCCGGTGCGTCGCCTGTTGCTCTGCCATCTTGAGTATACGATCCGCAGAACCAGGACACACTTTCTCGTACCCGGCCATCTCGTTTGAAGGGGGAAGAGGACTGCTGTAACTCAATGATTGTGAAGCGGCTACGATATTGAGTTCTGCCGGAGTCTGGACTTCCTACTTACGTACAGGTTTAGGTGTGGTATTCTTAGGCATATTCTCTCCAATCAGGCCAGAGCCACCTGCGCCATTGCACTGCGTATGTCATTACCCACAGCCGCCCAGTCATTAGCGAGTGCCAGATTATCCGCCTCTTCAGGAGATGCGGACTCGTTGAACATTACCATTGTGCCGCCCAAATCAAGGACAGCCCCCATTCCAGACCAGAAGGTAGGACGCGCAAACAAAAAATCTGTCATTATGAACCATCCTTTCCTCAAGACAATAATGAAGCTGTTGAATAAATTTTAGCAAAACGGCCAAGTCAGGAAGGGCAAGATAACCCGTCCAAGTAATCAGCCCACCACTGCATCAGCTTGATTCTCTCCGGCATGTATTCTGCGTGATTGTATGCCCCGCGCACCGTGTTTTCCTCAACGTGTGCAAGCTGTCGCTCGATTACGTCGCGGTTGATCCCGTGTTCATTGGCGATTGTTGAGAACATTGCCCGGAAGCCGTGCGGCGTGATTTGCTCCTTTGTGAAACCGATTGTCCGAAGTGCGACCCTGACTCCATTCTCCGACATACAGTGCCCGTTGTTGCGAGGAGTCGGGAACAGCCAGCGGCCGTTGCCCGTTATCGGCCTCAGTTCCTCAAGCACAGCCTTCACCTGCACGGACAGCGGGACTATATGGCGACGCTTCATCTTCATCTTGCCCGCAGGAATGTCCCAGACATCGCCCTTAATTTCCGACCATTCTGCAGAGCGAACCTCTCCCGGACGTGCGAACGTATACACAGAGAAGAGCATTGCACAGCGCATCACCGTGTAAGGGTAAGCCTTCATTGCCCGCATCAGGATTGCTATATCGGCGGGATTCGTGAGAGTTGCGTAGTGCTTGTTGTTGCGTGGCCGGAGTGCTCCTAGAAGCGCGGCGGTCGGATCGCTGTCGGTGTACCCTGCGGCTATGGCATAGCGATATATCTGCCCGATAACGGTCTTCACGCGTTTAGCCGTCTCATCATGCCCTGTATCCTCAATGCTCCGGCAAACCTGCAGAATATTTCCCGACGTTATCTCTCGGAGCGGCCAAGACCCGAGCGCGGGCAGTATGTATTTCTCGAGACGGAAGCGGACAGTGCGCAGGTAGCTCTCTGCTTTGTCTTTCATGCGGACGGTCAGCCATTCATCAGCGGCATCGGAGAATGTTTGCGGGACTCTGGCCGTTTTCAGCGTGGGACTCTCTCCTTTGGCTCTGGCCATCTGAATCTCATCACGTTTTATGCGGGCATCTTTAAGGGATAAATCAGGATACGGGCCGAGCGATAATTTATGCTCCTTGTTGTTTTCCCAGTAACGCAGAATCCAATATTTGCGCCCTGATGGGTCAACCCGAAGATACAGCCCTTTATCATCACGCACCATGTAGCTGTGTTCACGAGGCTTTGCGTTCTTGACCTGTAACTCTGTCAGCATTGTTCATTACTCCTTTCTTCGAGACCGTACAAAGACGGTACGGTGATTGCGTTGTACGGTTTCTTGTACGGTCATGTGTGGGCTTTAGGCAATTTTTGCCGATTATTCTCGGAGTAATGATAGCAGAAAACCCGCCTCTTCAGCGGGTTTATTTATTTCGTCGGTCTTTGCCGTGTTAGTCTCTGGTGGAGCTGAGGAGATTCGAACTCCCGGCCTCGACAATGCGAATGTCGCGCGCTCCCAACTGCGCTACAGCCCCAGTTAAGCAACAAGGGATATTTTATGCCCCGTTACCCTTCTTGTCAAATCATTATCTCGGAGCAGGTACTATGAACTTCTCAGAACCTCCCGCCAGAGCAGGAAGGCTTATCATGATGTCCTTGCTGCAGCCCGGCCGTATCGTCCTCGTTATGCGGTTCACTACCTCGCCGTTGTCGTCAAACACTTCCGCCCGAAGCTCGAACTCCGGCCCGACCGCACTCCTCACATCACGCTCGCGCGCCATGAGCTCCGCAGCTTCCCCGCCGTTCACGCTTACGTTCACCTGCGCAAGTGCCGCGTAGTCCCCGAGCGTCTTGTTGTCCAGAAAGACCCTGTGTTCCCTGCCTATCCAGAACATCCAGAAGCCCAGCCCGCACAGTGCCGCAATCAGTATCAGCCTCTGAAGCCACCTGAACAGGAAGCGGAAGAACCCTATGTCCCTCAGCAGGTACAGCAGGACGAACAGGATTGCTATTCCGCAGGCCGTGTACAGCTCCGGCTTCTGCCAGAACATCGTCATGAACTCGTTAAGGTACTCCTCGAACATTACGCTTCGCCTCCTTTGTTCCCGCGAAGACTTCTCCTCGAGGCCTCGCGTTCGCGGTTGCGCCTCCATGCGTGAAGAACCAGCGAGATTGCTATTATCCCGTACGACACGAACACCCGGAAGTATTCGCCGATCTGCGCATCACCGACAAGGTTCTTGCCCGCCACAGGCGCGACGATGAACATCAGGTGGAACAGAATCACTCCCACAAAGACATTTGCGATGCTGGCATGTGAGACGCTCGCCCCGCCGATGAGCAGTGCCGCGATTGAGAACATTCCAGTCTGGTCGTGGCTGTTGTAGGTGTTGAGAGTTCCCATGTTCTGTAGGTAGATTATCTGCCCGTAGCACGCAAGCACCGTCGAGATAATGATTGCGATGATTCGCGTCCTGTTCACGGCGATTCCTGCACTGTCTGCCACTGCCTGGTTCTGGCCGATTGCCCGCATGTCTTGGCCGAGCTTCGTCTTCTTGAACCACACAATGAACGCGCAGAACAGAGCAATAACGATAAGCGTTCCCAGAGGAATCCTGATTGAGGCCTTCAGGAACGGAAGGTGCATCACGAAGAATGAATTGACTCCCTGCATGTTCATGAAGTTCTTTGCGCCGTCAGTACCTGCAATAATTGTCGGTATCAGGTTGTCGAGCACTCCGCGTATCCCCACGAGGCTTACTGCGTTGCGGACTCCGTAACCCCTCGAGAGCAGAAGCGTCGGGTTAGTGATTGGAATCACCCAGCCCATAAGGTACAGCACAACCATCTGATACACGCCGTTGATGAAGAAGCCCAGAATGTAGCTCGTAACCATTTCGCGCCCCTTTGCCCTGTTGAGGACAGCTCCGCAGAAGATGCCGAGAACTATCGCGATAGGAGTTCCGATGAGGCAGGCGAGAATCATTCCGGGAATGCCGACGACTCCCCAGTCGTAGATAAAGAGTAACCCAATCTGCCCGGCCATTGCTCCGAGAACCATCCCGAAGTTCAGGCCCATTCCTGCCATGATGGGAATCAGCAGCGACAGAATCAGGAAGGAGTTTCTCCCTATGCGCGTCAATAACTCCTGCACAAGGTATTCTGCTGAGTAGCCGGAAAGAGGAATCGCGAAGGCAGATATTATGATGAAGACTGCCGGAACTGCGTTGCGTGCGATTATGTCGAAAAGTTTACGTACCATTCTAGCCACGCACCTTTCTCGTGAGAGCATAGAGGATCATTCCATTGCTCACGATTAACCTTATGACCTCTGACATGTCCGTCTGAAGGTAGCTGTTGATGACGCTCGGTGTCATTGTCAGAATGCCCTGAAACAGGAACGTACCCACAATGACATTCAGGATGCTGGCCTTGTTGACGCTCGCGCCTCCGAGAAGTATCGACGCAACAGCAGGAAGTGCCATGTAGAACGGCCCCATGTACAGCTGGATGAACCCGAAGCTCTGCTCGTACACGATAATTCCGATCGCACCGAGAACCGTCGAGAGCATTACGCTTATTGTGCGCATACGGTCAACGTTCACGCCGGACGCGCGGGCAAACTCAGGGTTAGAGCCAGCGGCGGTCATTGCTGTGCCGGTCTTTGTGCGCATGAATATCCACACCAGCACCGCCATCACCGCAAAGAATATCAGCATACCCGTCGGAATGTACAAGTGGTCGTTGATGTTCACGGACAGAGAATCGCTCAGCACGTGAAGCCAGTAACCCTCAACGCTTATTGTCGTACGCAAGCCCCTTCCGGCGTAACCCCAGACCATTGTGGGATGCTTGTACGGGAGCAGAAGCCACGCAATGCACATGAACGACACGGACGAGAACCCGACGTAGGTAGCTATCATCATCTCGTCGCCCTTAACGCGGTTCAACAGCTTTCCGTAGAACCAGCCGAGAACTGCCGCGATGGGTACGGCGATGATTATTGCCGACGCAAAGCCGATGGGCTCGCGCCACGCATCGACGAACTCCTGCGTCAGCCACGTGATGTGATGGCTTCCCGCGAAACTGACAAGACGCGTCATTATCTCGGTGTTCCACTCGATGGAGAGAGTCGCTCCCAGAAGACCGGCAATTATCCCCAGAGGAAGGCCGAAGTTCAGCCCGCAACCTGCCTGCACCATCGGTATCATCGCCAGAACCATTACGCCGTTCATTCCGAAGCGCACGAGGGTATTTGATAATGACGTGTCAACCCTCACGCCCACAAACGGAGCAGCTATGAACAATGCCAGCAGGAACAGCGCGATGATTATTCTCGGCCACCCTGCATTCTGAATAAATCTCCTAATCATTCTTCAGCCTCCTTATCCAGCCGGACATGACGTTTCTCGCCCATCATCAACATTCCGAACTCTTCAGCCGGGCTTGACGCGGGCAAAATTCCGGCGATCTCTCCCTTGTCCACAATCGCTACACGGTCGCACACGCTCCGCAGCTCCTCGAGCTCGGAACTGGTGATGATTATCGTTGTGCCGTTCTCCTTGTTGTAGTTCTTGAGCGTGTCGAGGACGAGAGTTTTCGCGCCGATGTCGATGCCTCGTGTGGGTTCGCAGATTAAGAGTATGTCGGGACGGAGCACGAACGCTTTTGCGAGGCAGACTTTCTGCTGATTGCCGCCGGAAAGTTCTCCTGCCTTCTGCTTCGGACCTGTGCACTTTATGCCAAGAGAATCGATGAACTTGCGGGTCTCCTTCGCCATTGCGAGCTCGTTCCTCATCTGGAAGATGTACGGTATCCCGATGAGGAATCTTCCCTGCGTCTGCATGGCCGTGAATGTAATGTTCCAGTCAAGCGGCTCGTCCATCAGAAGCCCGACTCCGCGCCTGTCCTCGCTGACAAAAGCCATCTTCCGGCTGAGTGCTGCTCTCGGCCTGTTGAGGGTCAAGCGTCTCCCGAACAGCCTGACCTTTCCGCCTGCAGGGTAAAGCCCCATGATGCCGTTGGGGATGCCGAGCTTGCCGTGCCCCGCGAGGCCTCCGATGCCGAAAATTTCTCCCTTCTTCACCTCGAACGACACATCACGCACGGTTTCGCCGGGCATGTCCACCCACAGATGCTCGACCTTGAGGGCAGGCTTGGGCTTCTTCTTCTTTTTCGGGGCAACAGCTAGCGTCTCATCAACAGTCGAAGCCTCGAGCGGCTCTTCTGGAATGTCGGGGATGTCCTCCCTGCGCTCGCTCTCACGCCCGACCATCAATGACGCTATCTCGCGCGTTGTCAGGCCTTCCGCCGGAGCGTCCGTGATCAGCCGCCCGTCCCTCAGAACGATGATGCGGCTGCAGAGTTCCTTGACCTCGCTCAGCCTGTGTGAGATGAACACGATAGCTATGCCCTTGCGCGCAAGTTTCCTGAGGGCAGAAAGCAGAATCTCCGCCTCCTGCTCAGTCAGCACTGCCGTAGGTTCGTCGAGGACCAGAAGCCGTGTGTTCTTGCGGTCAATCTCGCGGGCTATCTCGATGAACTGCTTGTAGCCGACGGGCATTTCGCTCACTACCATGTCGGGGCTGACGTTCACGCCGAGAGTGTTCAGGGCTGCTGCGGCTCTGCGGTTCATTGCGTCGCGGTCGAGCGTCGACACCCTGTCGCTGAAGACATAATCCATCAGCGAGCCGTTGAGGGGTTCGCGGTTCAGGAGAATGTTCTCGGTTGCCGTGAAGCCGGGTATTAACGAGAACTCCTGATGCACCATGCCGATGCCCTGAGCAAGTGCCTGATTCGGTGAAGTGAAGTGCACCTTCCGGCCGTCAATCTGGATGTCTCCCTCGTAGCCGCCCGTCGATGAGATTACCGGCATCCCAAAAATTATGTTGAGGAGGGTCGATTTCCCTGCGCCGTTCTCTCCGACGAGGCCGATGATTTCGCCGGAATCCACTGAGAAGGATATGTCGGACAGTACGCGGTTGCCGTAAAATTCTTTGCCTACGTGATCAAGCTGTAACAACAAATAAATCACCTCTCATTAATAAGAAAAAGGGAATGCGTCAGCTTTTACCTTGCGCACTCCCTGAGTGTTGCCTGTTAATGCTTCAGCCTTGCAGTTACTGTGCGGCAGGGGTCATGCGTATCTGGAAATACTTTTCGGGTATCTCGACATCCGCCAGTCCGAGATACGTCCCGCCGAGAACGTACGTGTCCTGACGAAGAAGCACGAAGTGCGGGTTCTTCACGCCGCTGACTGCATCGACGAAGTAGCTTCCGCCCCAGTGTGCGCCCGGGCAGAACTCGTCATAAGCCTCGCGCATCTCCTTGAGTGCCTGAGCACTGCCGATCTTGCCGGTGTACGTGCCTTCGACGTAACGCTTGCCGTACTCCACGAGAGCCGCCGTTGTCGTGTAGCCCCACGAGTAAGCCCACGTGCCCATTCTGCCGCCGCCTCCAGCCTTGACCACTGCGTCCTCGAGCTTCTTGAGGATTGCGGGCCAGTCGCCGTTCTCTTCGGTGAAGTCGATTCCGAGTGCTCCGGGATAACCCATCAGCGGTGAGGGAAGGTCTGCCTCGACGAAATACCCGCCGAGTCTCGCAATCTGGCGAAGCAGGGGCTCAGTGTGTCCGTCGTTCGTGCAGAAGAACGCCGCGTCCTTGCCGTACTTCTCGATCCATGCGGGCATGTTCTCGAGGATGTACTGCTGAGCTCCGGCCATTCCTACATCGCTCGTCGGGTCGGGTGCTGTCTCGAACACGAACTTTATGCCGAGATCCTTGCAGGCTTCCTCCATGATTGCACGGCGCAGGCCAAGAGTCTCGTAGCTCATGTGTCTCGGGAAGGAGATGTGTACGAACGTCTTTGCGCCCATCTTCTGTGCACCGAGCGGAATCGTGTAGCCGCGTCCGATGTGGTCAGTGTGCGTCGCGATGTCGGCTGTCGCGCTGATTACGCCGGGGTCTTCGTGGGGTTCGCCGGCAAGAAGCAGGATGTCGCTCCTCTTCTCGCGTACACGTCTGAAGGCCTCTGCTGTGCCTGGAACTGCCTGGTTCACGACGATAACCTTCATGAGCGGGTCATCTGCGAGACCGACTATCTGGCTGATTGTCGTCTCCTGCTCGCTGGGGAAGTTGTCGGGGTACGTGATGTGCGTAATCATTCCGCCGTCCTTCGCGTCGCCGTACATCTTAATCATCAGTTCCGCGCCCCTGAGGTCGTCCTCGCTCTGGGAGACTGTTCCCGTCATCACTCCGATGTGGAACTTCGCGGGCTCTGCTGCCCAGACTGCTCCGGCTGATACTGCGCAGACAAGCACAAGTGAAAGTATTGCTTTCAGCTTCATGAATAATCCTCCTTAATGAAAATTTGGGGTATGAGTATTATAGCAGTTGCAGAAGAAAAAGCAGGGCAGAAGAATTACTCTCCTGTCCTGCCGTGTTTCGTGAGGCTGTGTGGTCTACGAGGCTTTTCTGGACTCCCGCGCGACTGCCTCGTCTATTGCGCAAGCCAGCTGATCCGCGCATGATGTCGGACGATGCCCGCACGTGTTGCCGCGAAGAATGTCCGCAACTTTCACCGCGTCAGCTCCCTCTATGAGACGGGAAATAGCCGCAAGATTCCCCTTGCACCCGCCAGCGAAATTAACGCTGTGAAGCCGTCCGTCCTCTATCTCGAATGTTATTTCCTTTGCGCAAACTCCTGAAGGTGTGTAATCAAACATCATTGTTATCTGCTCCTCTCGTGATTATCTCTCTCAGCTTACCTACACTTTCGGCGGTCATTGCCTGTCTCCTTAACTCCGCTGCACCCCTCGAAAACCTCAGCACGCTTCCTGCAAACCTCTTCAGCAACACCAACGCCCTATGTTCCCCCGAAAGCTCTTCTGCCCTGTGCGAGAACCTTATCAGCTCATTGAGCCTGTCCTCGTTCGTCCGTGAAAATCCGCAAAATTCCTCAAACAGGAATATGTTTGACATTATACCCCTTGCCAGCATTATTACAACACATCCGTATCCAAGATACTCCTGAATGTCATCCACAGTTCTTACGTCTCCGCTCGCCCCTATGAGGCCGGGAAAAAGTGCCGCTGCTTTTCTGAGTATTTCTCTGTCAGCAACGCCTTCATACCTTTGCGCGCATGTGCGACCGTGAATACACACGTTATCCGCTCCAGCCTCAGCAAGAACCTCAACGAGCCTCAGCGTGTCCGCATCGTCCTCGAGCCTGCGAATCTTCACCCACACAGGCAGCCCGAGAGCCTTAACGCCCCTCACCATACGCGCGGCCAAGTCAGGCTTCTTCATGAGGGCAGCACCAGAACCGTTGCGGGTAATCTTCGGCATGGGACACGCCATGTTGATGCCGAAAGCAGAGAAGCGCGCGCACTTCTTCATGACGACTTCAGCACCCTCAGCTATCAGCCTGTCATCATTGCCGAAGAGCTGGACGATTAACGGGGCTTCATGCTCAGAGACGGCGAGCATGTCGAACGTCTTTGCGTTGTTGCGGACAAGCCCCGCACAGCTAATCATCTCCGTGTGAGTGAGGGAAGCTCCGTGCTCCGAGAAAAACTCTCTGACGGGAAGAGACGTTATCCCCGCCAGAGGTGCTAGGCACAGAGGATTCCTCAGCTCAATTCCGCCCGTTGACGCGCTCATGAATCAGCTTCAGTCCCTCCAGCGTCAGCCACTTGTCCACAACGTCAATGTTACGCGCGGCCTTCTTCATCAGGCCTGCGTGCCCTCCCGTCGCGACGACCTTTGCCGTGCTCATGCCTTCTTCCGCGCGAATCATCTCTATGATGCGGTCAGTGAGTCCGGCGTTCCCGAAAAGAATCCCAGCCTGTATAGCTTCTTCAGTGCTGCGGCCTATGACGCTCTCGGGAATGTTCAGCGCAACCTGCGGAAGTTTCGCGGCCTTCGAGAACAGCGCAGAGATGCCGGAGTTCAGGCCGGGAGCAATCACGCCGCCGAGATACGCACCTTCCGGCGACACAACGTCGAAGGTTATTGCTGTCCCGTAGTCCGCAACGATTAACGGAGAGCCGTACTTCTCGCGGCCTGCGTAGGCGTTGACGATGCGGTCTGCTCCGACTTCGCGGGGGTTGCGCGTGAGAACCTGCATACCCGTATCAGTGAGGGCGTTCACCTGCAGGGGCTCAACGCTGAAGTAACGGCGAATCGCTTCCTTCATCGGGAAGTCCAGAGATGGCACGACTGACGCGAATGCCGCCCCGTGAATCTTCGAGGGCTCAATGTGTGCAATCTGCAGAAGGTTGAGCAGGTATATTCCGAGCTCGTCGGACGTGTGGAGAATTGATGACAGCCTCCACTGCGCTATAAGTTCGTCTCCGTCGTAGATGCCAGCAACAGTCGTCGTGTTGCCCGTGTCGATTACCAGTAACATTATTCGTTCACGCTCCCTGCAATGTAGCCGGTGCTCCAGCACATCTGAAGGTTGAAGCCTCCGCTCGGGCCGTTGAGGTCTAGGACTTCTCCGGCAAAGTACAAATTATCGCACAGCTTTGACCTCATCGTCGCGGGGTCTATCTCCTTCAGGCTCACTCCTCCGCGCGTAACTACTGCGTTGTTGAAGCCCCAGAGGCCGTTGACGGTCATGCGGATGTCCTTCATCAGACCCGCGAAGTCGTCAGCTTCCTCTTCGGTGATGTACTCGACGGGCTTGTCGTGGGGAATGTCGCAGAGCTCGAGCAGAAGCCTGACCATCTCCTTCGGGACAAGTTTTCTGACGACGCGGAAGAATCTCCCCTGTCCCTTGAGGGCGGCAATCTCACGCATTATTCTCGCCCTGAGAATCTCACGCGTCAATGAAGGCTTAAGGTCAAGAGAGAAGACCAGCTCGCCCTTCCAGTCGGGGACGTGAGAGCTCAGCTCCATGACGATGGGCCCGGACACCCCGAAGTTCGTGAACTCCATCTCGCCGAACCTGCTATCGACCTCTTGGCCGTCAAGAATAACGTGAAGCCTGACGTTGCGGAGGTTGCACCCGCTCGCGAGCTTCGGCCAAGTCTCCGCTGTACGTATCGGCACAAGTGCGGGGTAGAGGTCGGTTACTGTGTGGCCTGCCTGGCGGGCGAAAGTGTAGCCGTCTCCCGTCGAGCCGGTGCGGGGGTAGGACTTTCCGCCGGTCGCAACAATGTACTTCGATGCTCTGAACTCGTCGCCCTCAGAGATTATGTAGTCTACGTGCCCGTTCCTGACCTTCAAGGCCTTCACGGGTGAACTACGGATGATGCTGACCCTGTTCTTCTTGCACTCGAGAAGAAGACGGTCAAGCACCTTCTGGCTTCCGCCTTCTTTGGGGAAGATTCTCTTTCCGCGTTCCTCGACCATCTCAACGCCGATGTTCGCGAAGAAGATCATTGTTTCGCGCGGGCCGAACCTGCTGAATGCTGAATATAAGAACTTTCCGTTGTCGCCGTAACGCGCAATGAACGCATTGATGTCGTCTTCCGCGTTGGTGAAGTTACACCGTCCGCGCCCTGACAGTAACAGCTTTTCGCCGACGGAGGGATTCTTCTCGATGACAGCGGTTTTCTGCCCCAGCGATGAGGCTCGTACTGCCGCCATAAGTCCCGCCGGGCCTCCGCCGATAATAATTGTGTCGAATGTCTGCATGTTTCACCTCTCCACAAAATTTTCATGATTACTTATATAGTATAATAGCAACATTTTCTAGCACATTAACTAAAGGTGTGAGCTTATCATGCATGTTCTCAGACGACAAACAATTTACATCATGGCAGCCGTTCTGCTGATACTGTTCCTGAATCATCCGGGCACGTCTCACGCGTCGGTATCTATGACCCTACAGCAGTACGTCAACGAAATTCTCCTGAACAATCATTCGTTGCGTGCGGGCATCAAGAACGTTGAGGCGGATTACTACTCCGTTCTTGCTTCGGTGAGTACGCAGAGACCCAGCGTTGCGGTGACAGCGACAGGCCAGTACGCCACCAAACAGCAGATGCAGGAAAACGTTACGGTCGGAAGTCTGGGTCTTAGGCTGACGCAGAGGATCGACATCTCCGGGAGCTACGGCCTCAACGAAAAACAGAACATTGTCGGCTACGAAGTAACGCGCGCGAACTTCCACAACGCGGTCAACAGCCTTATAGCCGCCGCAGAGCAGACGTGGTGGAGCGCAGTTCTTGCCCGCGAGAACATGAAGCTCCAGAAGGAGATTCTGCTTCAGCGTTCGGAAAACCACCGCGTAACGATGGAGAAGTTCAACCAGGAGCTAGTCCCGAAGCTGGACATTGTGAGGAGCGAGGCGCAGGTTGTTGACGCAGAGGCTACGGCAAAGAGCGCGGAGACCACGTACCTCAACCTTCTTGCGGAACTCTCGCTTATGGCGGGAGGGCTTGACGTTGAGCCGGTCGACGAGGAACTTCAGGTGCCTGTGTTCAACGTGAACATCAGCTTTGAGGAGGCACTGGAGGCACGTCCCGACATGAGGGCGGCACGCCTTAACCTCGAACGCGCAAAGCTGGTGAGGAAGCTCACTGCTAAGGGAATGTCCCCGACGCTGGATTTCGGCTTTCAGTTCACGGCATGGGCAGACCCTGAGTTCGCGACAACGCCGAACAACCGACAGGCCGGAGCATCACTTACGCTGAGCGTCCCGATAACGGACGGCAAGGGCACAAAGTACCGCACGATGAACACAGACCGGCTCATTCAGGCAGCAGAAGCTAACCTCGAGGCACTGCGTGAGACGACCCGCCGGGACATTGCCGTAGCCATGAACAACTGGCGCAACGCCGCCGCACGCGAACAGGACAAACAGCGTCAGGTAGAACGTTCGGAGGAAGAGCTGAGAATCACCGAGCTGATGTACGCCGAAGGAATGGGGGCGCAGATTGACCTGATTAACGCACAGACAGCATATCAGGCAGTCAGGACGGAGTACCTCGACGCAATCAGGGGAATGTACGTCGCACTTGTTGCGCTGAAACAGGCTATCGGCGACTACGCGCCCGACGAGAACGGTACGTGGAAGGAAGCCCGCGAACGTTACGGCAAGGGCAATGACGTTATAGGCGAGACCGGGTTAATGCTCCTGAGGACGTACAAGTGAAGAGAACGCTAGCATGTATAATTCTGGTGCTTGCTGTGTTCACCGGCTCGGCAGAACCGGCCGCAAAGACGGTCGACCCGAGAGCCCGCAACATCTACCAGCTGTTCACGAAGGCTAACCCGAAACTTGCTGCGGGGACGGCGAAGAAGTACGTTGACATAGTCATGGATGCCGCAAAGAAGTACAAGCAGAACCCGTACGTCATCGCGGCAATAATCGTCCACGAGTCAACCGTCAACGCTAAGGCAGTCTCTAAGGGCGGGGATTATGGCCTTATGCAGGTGCGCTGGAAGGTTCACGAGAAGGCGATTAAAGCTGAATACCCGAAAATCAAGAAGGCAAGTGATTTCTTTGACGCACGGACAAATATATTCTTCGGGACAAGGATACTCAGCGAGTGTGCGGCCAAGTCAAAGGATCTGCGCGGTGCTCTGCTGCGTTACAGCGGAGGCGGCGAGAAAGTTACTGCGAAGGTCATGAACACGGTCAAGGAACTTCAGGCGATGGACAAGCCTGCTAAGAGGAGGAAATAATCAATGCGGAAAATTTTTGTCGGCGCAATTCTGGCGGTGCTCCTGTGCGGGAGTGCTGGTGCTGATGTGGTCTACACGACGGACGCGGGAACTCTCGGGCTGATAAAGATAAGCAGCTCAACCAGCGCGGACCTCGTAGGGACGCAGTACACCGGCACGGGCAGTGATTCGCTTCTGGGCTCGTACTGGAACGGGAGCGAGACACGAGTCCTCGTCATCAACAGGGACAGCACCACAGCTTCCGGCGACGTGGCACTAACCTTCAGCCCGTCGAACCTCACAACGCCGCTGAAGTCGAGCGGAGACATCCTAGCCGGTGTGCACAACGCAAGGTCTATGGCCGGTTCAAATACGGGAAGGTCAGTGTTCTTTGCGTCAGGGAACAGGATTTCGGAGTTCAGGACGGACGATTTTTCGGCGGTACGTTCCTACGACTACACGCCGGGCGGCAGCATCAAAGCCGTCATAAGCACCGCGTCCCGCATTTATGCCATCGCGGAGGACGAGGCTTCTGGTGATGTGATTCTCGGTTTCGACGGACAGCTGAAGGAAGATGTGCAGGACTTCGTGAAGGCATCTGCTCCCGAAGGAACGGCAGCGTTGTCGTGGCTGAGCGGTTCGAGGGCGGCTGTGGGTCATGCTTCGGGAGTGTCCTTGTGGAGCAGCAACATATTCACCTTGCTCGTGAGCTCGGACGCACCTGTGAAGTCCCTGTGCATGGATGACGAAGGCGGCTTCTACTTCGCGGAACAGTCCTCGTCCGGCGACGTGTACACCACCACGCTGAAGCATTATTCCGGCGGCGAGGTGTCGTCAACGCTCTTCACGTCAACAGACGGCAGGGGCTGCAAGGTCTTCCGCCACGATAGCGAAAGCGTCCTTGCGGCAGTCATCGGCTCTAACTTGAGGCTGTACAGCATGAAGGACGACGCGCTCATAGCTTCGTACGACGCATCAACGCTCGGCGGGAATCCCCTGAGTGTTGCGGCAAGTTCGGTGAGCGGGGATGACGGAAGCTCGGGCAGCAGCGGATGTGAGCTCTCCGGCTTGGGAGTTATCCTGCTGGCGGGATGTGCAGTAATCATGAAACGCAGATAATAATTATGCCCCCCGTAACGTTTGGGGGGCTTTGCTTTATCCTCCGAGATATGCTTTTCTCACATCTTCGGACGCTAACAGTTCCTCTCCTGTCCCTGTCGTAACAATCCGGCCTGTCTCCATCACGTAGCCTCTGCTCGCAATGCTTAGTGCCATCTGTGCGTTCTGTTCGACGAGCAGAATGGTTGCTCCTGACTTGTGAAGGTCAGCGATGATGTCGAAAATCTGTTCAACGAGAATCGGCGCGAGTCCCATTGACGGTTCGTCGAGCATGAGGAGCTTCGGACGGCTCATCAACGCTCTGCCCATCGCGAGCATTTGCTGTTCACCGCCGGAAAGAGTCCCTGCCGTCTGGTTCATGCGTTCCTTCAGGCGCGGAAACAGCGTGTAGACCTTCTCGAGGTCTTCGGCGATTCCCTTCGTCTGCGTGTAAGCTCCCATCTCCAGATTCTCCTGAACCGTCATCTGTGCGAATACCCTTCTGCCTTCAGGAACCTGCGCCAGCCCGAGCTCAACGATTCTGTGAGGCGGAATCTTGGCCAGAGGCTCACCCAAGAATGACACGCTCCCTGTCGACGGGTGAAGAAGCCCGGAAATCGTGTTTAGGGTTGTAGACTTGCCCGCACCGTTCGCACCTATCAGCGTAACTATCTCGCCGTTGTACACCTCGAACGAGATGCCCTTTATCGCGTGTATGCTTCCGTAATACACATTGATGTTCTCAACCTTCAAGACGGGTTCACTCATGATTTCGCCTCCTTCTTGCGGCCAAGATATGCCTCAATAACAGCAGGGTTGCTCTGAATCTCGTCGGGCGTGCCTTTGGCGATTACCTGCCCGAAGTTCAGTACGCAGATTCCGTCGCAGATGTTCATCACGAGGGACATATCATGCTCAATCAGTATAATAGCAATCTGGAACATGTCATGCACCTTCCTGATGCTGTCCATGAGTTCAGCTGTCTCTGAAGGGTTCATTCCCGCCGCAGGTTCGTCAAGCAGCAACACGCTGGGATTCGTTGCGAGCGCACGGACAATCTCGAGCCTCCTCTGTGCACCGTAAGGCAATGAGCCCGCCGGAACGTCCGCAATGTTCTGCATGTCGAAGATGGATAACAGCTTCAGAGTCCTTCTGTGTGCGGCTATCTCTTCGCGCTTGTAGTTCGGCAGACGGAGAATCGCACTTAACATGTTGTAGCGCATCTCGTTGTTCATTGCGGCCTTGACGTTGTCGGCGACAGAAAGATTCTTGAACAGCCGGATGTTCTGGAACGTACGGGCAATCCCCGCGCGGTTGACCTGAATCGTGCTCATCCCGTGAGTGTCCCGCCCCTCAAGAAGGATTGTCCCCGTCGTGGGCTGGTAAACTTTCGTGAGGAGGTTGAACACCGTAGTCTTGCCCGCACCGTTCGGCCCGATGAGCCCGACAATCTCAGTACGTCCTACAGTCAGGTTAAAGTTGTCGACTGCCTTGATGCCTCCGAGCGTTATTCCGAGATTCACGCACTCAAGCACTGGTGCTCTTGCCGCGTCCCGTTCAGGAAGAATTGACTTCGAGGGAACGGGAACGTACTTAGTCTTCTTGCGTGCCATTTACTCCGCCTCCTCTTTGCGCCTGAAAGGGTTAAGCCCGGCAAGGAATGACTTTATCTCTGCATTGTTGGTCGCCAGCATCATGACGATAAGGACAACGGCATAGAGAAGCATTCTGTATTCCGAGAACTGCCGGAGCTTTTCCGGAAGAATCGTCAAGACTGCCGCCGCTATGATTCCTCCGAGCATGTTTCCCTGCCCTCCGAGAACAACGAACACCAGAATCAAGATTGACGTGTTGAAGTCGAACTTGTTTGCCACGACGGTGGAATAGTTCATCGCGAAGAGCGCACCCGCCGCACCGGCAATTGCCGCAGACATCACGAAAGCCATCATCTTGTACTTGGTGATGTCGAGGCCGATGCTTTCCGCCGCAATCCTGTCATCACGTATCGCCATGAATGCGCGTCCGTTCCGTGAGCTCACGAGGTTGAAGACGATCATCAATGCAATCATCAGCAGAACGAACCCCGCCGGGAAAGTAGCTATCTTCTGGATGCCGCTTATTCCCATAGGCCCGCGAATGATTAACCGCCCGCCTTTGAGGAGACGCGTTGTGTCGGATAACATGCTGAAGTGCAGACCCTGAGAGTCCACGCCAAGATAAAAGTTGTTGAGAATGCTCTTGATGATTTCGCCGAAAGCCAGCGTAACTATCGCGAGATAGTCGCCTTTGAGCCTCAGTACTGGAATCCCGATGAGGAAGCCCGCAACCGCCGCGAACACCGCCGCAACAATCATCGCCAGCGCGAGCCTCACGGGAGCATTAGTGATTGTGCCCTGCATTAGAATCGCTGAGGTTACACCGGCGAACGCACCGACGGACATAAACCCCGCATGCCCCAGCGACAATTCACCGAGAATCCCGACGACGAGGTTCAGGGACACCGCCATAACCATATACGCACAGATAGGCACGAGCATTCCGCGCATCGACGAGCTGAAGAGCTTTGTACTGCTCATCACCTGACAGATTACGTACGCTACAATCACAACTGCGTAAGTCAGGTAAATACGTCTTGCTTCTGCCCTCTTGAGGTTAATCAGTCTCTTCATCGTCAATCACACCTTCTCCTGTATTGCCCGGCCGAGAAGCCCCGCAGGCTTCACCAGAAGCACAACGATCAACACCGCAAACACAACGGCATCACTGAGCTGGCTGGAGATGTACGCCTTCGCGAAAATCTCTATCACCCCGAGCATTATACCCCCGAGAAACGCACCGGGAACGCTCCCGATTCCGCCGAACACCGCCGCAGTGAATGCCTTGATGCCCGGAAGTGCTCCCGTCGTCGGCATCAGCGTCGGGTACGCAGAGCACAATAACGCTCCGGCAATTGCCGCAAGTCCCGAACCTATCGCGAACGTCATCGAGATTGTTGCGTTCACGTTAATTCCCATGAGGGTAGCCGCCCCCTTGTCCTCTGAACACGCGCGCATAGCCTTTCCCAGACGCGTCTTGCTGATGAACAGCGACAGCACAACCATAATCACGAGGCACGTCGCAATAGTCAGCACAGTAACGTGTGAGACAGACAGCCTCCCGTCGAACAGCCTGAACGCTCCGCGACCGACAATTGACGGGAAAACTTTAGGGTTCGACGACCACAGAAGAAGTGCTGTGTTCTGGAGAAAGTAGCTCATTCCGATTGCGGTAATCAGGACAGCGAGGGACGGTGCCTGACGTAACGGCTTGTAGGCGAGACGCTCGACGATTATCCCGAGAAGAGTGCAGAGCAGCATTGCCACAGCAACACCGAGAAACGGATTCAGGCCATACCGCGAGACCGCGTAGAAGCACACATAGCCTCCGACCATGATTACATCACCGTGTGCGAAGTTGAGCATTTTGGCGATGCCGTAAACCATCGTGTAGCCCAGAGCTATTATCGCGTAGATGCTTCCGAGACTTATTCCGCTGATAAAGTAATTCAGGAATATCATTGTGAAAAGTTTAATGCCTCCTTGTACAAAAAGAGGCAGCCTGAGAGTTTCACTGCTGGCCGTAACTCCCAGACTGCCCCGCGAAAATTTCTGCTATCTGTTAGTCAAGACCGACATACGCGCCGTCCTTGATGACCATTCCTTTGGGGTCCTTCGAGACTTCGCCGTTCGCCGCCCACTTGACGTTCTGGCCGGTTACGCCGTTGAAGGTCATCGTCGTGAACTGCTCGATCATCTTTGCGCAGAGTGCCTCAGCGTCCATGTCAGGGGTTGCCTTCGCGAGGGAGAGTGCCTGGCAGTACGCGTAAACGCAGTCATAGCCGTCCGCCGCAAACTGGTTGGGGACTTCTCCGTGCCTCTTCTGGTACTCGGCTACGAACTTCACCGTCTTTTCGTCCTTCGCGTCTGCGTTGAACGGAGTAAGAAGCATTACGCCCTCCGCAAGTGCCTTGTCGAAGCCTTCCATCGTGAGGATACCGTCCATTCCGTCGACACCGAACCACTTCGGCGCGTAACCCATTGCCTGAGCCTGCGCGAGAATCAGTGATGCGGGCTGGTAGTACATCGGCAGGAACACAAGCTCTGCGCCCTTCTCCTTAGCCTCCGTGAGCTGTACGGAGAAATCAGTATCGTTTCCGTCCGCAAATGTCGTCTCGCTGACAACCTCGAGCCCGACTTCAGGTGCTTTCTCCACGAACGTATCACGGATGCCCTTCGAGTAAACGTCGTCGTTCTTCCAGATTACGGCTACCTTCTTGGCGAGGCCTTTTCCGGCGATGTACTGCGCTGATGCTGTGCCCTGATTCGGATCAACAAAGCACATCTGGAACACGTTATCTTTGCCCTCAGTTACTGCCGCGCTTGATGCTGACGGTGTGAGCGCGAAAATCCTGTCAGAGAAATTCTCTGCGGCTGTGGCTTCTGCCGGCTTCGAGGTTACCGAGCCCAGAGATACCTGCATTCCCCAGTCCTTCAGCGCGTTGTAGGCGTTGACTGCCTTCTCTGCGTCGTGGGTGTCGTCCTCGTAACGCAGCTCGAACTGTATATCTCCGCCCATTGCGTTGATCTCGTCAACAGCTATCTGTGCTCCGCGCATTGCTGCCATTCCGTAAATCGCCGCGCCTCCAGTAAGAGGTCCTGTGCCTCCGATCTTGAAGGCTGCTCCGAACGCACTTGCTGCCATTGCCAGAACAAGAACCGCGCAGACCAAAATCTTCTTCATCGTGTTAATGTCTCTCCTTGTCGTGATAAATTTATGCTCTTCCCTGAAGATTCATCACGGCCATTCTTGAACCTTCAGAGGTTGAAGCCTCGAGCGTGTACAAAAAATGCGGCCTTCTTCTTCAGCCGCAAAGATTGTCTCCTAATGATTAATGGCGCGCCAGGCAGGATTCGAACCCACGACCTAAGGCTCCGTAGGCCTTCGCTCTATCCAGCTGAGCTACTGGCGCAATTGCGTCTCTTAATGGCGGTGGGTGTGAGATTCGAACTCACGATAGAGGTTTTAGCCCCTATACTCACTTAGCAGGCGAGCGCCTTCGACCTACTCGGCCAACCCACCATATCACGCAAATTGTTTCGTGGAAAACGGGGGATATATTACCCCGCCGTTAATTTCTTGTCAAGAATCGGACTTTCTCCTGTTGCAGTTTTTGCACAGCATCTGGCAGTTGTCCGCGACAGTGTGCCCTCCCTCGCTCCAAGGGATTATGTGGTCAGCTTCCATCTCGTTCAGCTCGAAGTGTCCTCCGCAGATGGGACAGATGCCTTCCTGTCTCTTGTAAACAATGCGCTTTATCTTTATGCCGAATTTCCGAATGTGAAGGTGTCTCTCTTCTCCGTCTATAAGGTACTCGTAAATTCCTGCGAGCCTCGTAACATCTTCGTCTTCTGTGAGCTCTGCTATTCTCTGCGCGAATCCTGCTGTGTCGTAATTTCTTGTGTGGTATTTGTTGTAGAACTTTCCCCATTCTATGCCCTTCATCTGGCGCGTCGTCTCGGGGAAGAGGAGCTTCACCCAGTTAATGACGGCCTGAAAGTACAGCCACATTTCGTTTGCGTTGTCGTCATGCTGGTGAAAGGACATGTATCTTTTCACTGCGTCTAGCCCCCTCATGCCGTCGCGTTCGGCTATCCACTTTATGACCGTCTCGAGGTAGTCCTGCCGTGATGGGTCTCCGCGCATGTATTCTTTGGCGAGCTTGTAGGCTTCGCAGTTACGGCGGCTGAAGCGGCGTTTTGCGTCGGTGAGCCATTTTCCTGTCAGTGCTGCGTTGAGCTGTTCCTGCTGGTTGAGCTGTTCTCCCTTCGTGTTGATGACCTCGAACCATTCAAGAATTTCGTCGACCGAGCCCTCGCAGATGTAAATCATGAGGTTGTAGCCGAGAATCTTTTCTGCTTCGTCGGGAGTGAAGCTGTGGAAGTACAGCCCGTCGTATTCGGTTTTCCTGTCGAGGAAGCGGCAGATGCTCAAGGTTCGCTGCTGTCCGTCGAGGAGCTCGAACGTTCCGTCCTCAGAACGTATCCAGTACATTACGTTGATGGGGCGGCCGTGCATTATGCTCCTGATGACTTCGTACTCCTGCTTGGGCTTGTAGACAAATTCGCGCTGGAAGGCCGGGCGGATGTCAAGAAGGCCGTGATAGCCGCGCACTCCTTCGCTGTCGGAGTTGACGTAGCCGTCGAAGAGTTCGCGTACTGTGATGTTATGAAGCTCTATGTTCATCTTCCAGCATTCCGAAGCTCCGTTTGAGTTCCTCTGAAGTTATGAAGACGTGGCAGTCAGGGTCATGCTTGATTTCCTCAATCATCTCCAAGTCCCATTCGTCGGGTTCTTCTGAAGGAATAAGTGCCCATTCTGCAGCTTCCTTGAAGTTGCTGCTGATGAAGTCCCACAGCTTGGCGGCCTCCTCACCATCCATAACTTTTGCCGCTATTATGTTCCTCCTGTGAAGCTCGTCCATCTTGGGCTTTGGGTGGTAATGCAGCTCGTCATCATTTATGCTCATTAGTGTTTTCCTCCTTTGTAGGCATCCCCGCGCGTCTTGATGCGTGATATGAAGATTATATATCCGTTTTCATCAAACAGTACCCTGTAGCTTCCTACGCGAAGCCGCCAGCCTGTTCCGCCCTCCATGCGCTTGATGTCTCCTTTGCGTTCCGGGATGCCATTGATAGCAGTAATTATACGCTCTCTTGTGGCTTCGGTCTGCCTGTCAAGAAATTTCCGTGCCTGCTTTGAGTACTCTATTGTCTTCATGCCTGAGCCTCCTCCGCTCCGTGATGAATTATCGAGTAGAACGAACCGTTCTCGTCGTACTGTTTCTTCCGGATTAGGATTCTCATGTACGGATAAACTTTCTTTCCGTCTTTCGTGTAACGCAGATCCTTTCCGTCGTCTCCCTTCCTGAAGCCTACTATCTCGAACTGGTCGGGGTTGTACTTGTCGAGAAACGTTATCGGCACTCCCATAACGCCGTCATAGCCGTACGGGATGCGGTCCGTGCGGCTCACCTCGATTGCGTCGTAGTTGTCGTAGCGGGGGTAGGCTTCGGGCGTGTAGGGGTAGAGCAGCGTCAGGAACTCGTGCCGCTTCGTGATCGGAAGGTTCGTGTACCAGCAAGCCATTATGTGCTTCAGCCTCCGCCCCTGTTCGTCGGTTTTCTCGTAGTTCTCGTAGCTCGGAACTTCCAGCCAGAAGTCGCTGTTCATGTTCCGATGCCCAAGCCACATCTTGCCCTGCTGAATCAGAGGGAAAATCTCCTTGTAGGTTACGGCGTTCTTGTTCCCGACGATGAGAAACTTCTTGTTGTACTGCATCATGAGCGCGACGAACTCACGGAAGAGCGAGAAGGGCGGGTTCGTGATGACTATGTCCGCGTCCTTGAGGAGCTCCACGCACTCGGGACTGCGGAAGTCCCCGTCGCCGTCAAGGACTCTCACCGTGCAGCCAATCTGGTGCTCCAGCATGTAGCGCACGTCGAGAATGTCAGTGCGGCCGTCGCCGTTCCAGTCGCGGTAGTCGGTGATTGTCGCGCAGTAGGGTTTGCGCTTCGGGGCGGGAGTGTCCTCCTCGAACAGGCTGAGCTGTTGCTGGGCGATGGGGCTTCCCGCGTAACAGGTTGCCGTGAGCTTCCTGATGCCAAGATACGAGAACTGAAGCGCGAGATACCTGAAGAAGCTGCTCTCGAATGGGTCATCGCAGTTGCACAGAATCTTTGCGCCCCGAAA
>JAFSWZ010000036.1 GCA_017450125.1 Synergistaceae bacterium
CGAAGTTCAACGAGAAGGAGCTTACCACTCTTGAGCAGACGCAGTTAGACGCTCAGGCCGAACTTGAAGCAGCAAAGTCAGCAGAGGGGGCGAAGTAACCAATGGCAGCGTTATTAGTATTCGTTGTATTCCTTGTAGCAATTATTCTCTCGATACCAATCGGAGTCAGTATGATTCTGGGTTCAGTCGCTCCCATCCTTCTGATGGCACGCGGCGGAGTTATCCCTCAGGTCATCGACAACACTTTATCCGGCGCAAACTCTACGCCTATCCTGGCCGTGCCCCTGTTCATTCTCGGCGGCGTTATCATGGCTGAAGGCGGCATCTCCAAAAAGCTCTTTAACTTCTTCTCCTACTTTGTGGGAAGGATTACGGGCGGAGTTCCCTGCGCAGTCGTCTTAACCTGCTTGTTCTATGGAGCAATCTCCGGCTCAGGCCCCGCAACAACTGCGGCAGTCGGCGCAATGTGCATCCCCTTCATGGTTGACTTGGGCTACAACAAGACTTGGGCGGCAGGACTTATCGCGGTCGCCGGAGGTCTGGGAGTTATCATCCCGCCGTCAATCCCCTTCGTGCTCTACTCGCTGGCTACGGGCGTTTCAACCGGCAAGCTGTTCTTGGGCGGAGTATTTCCCGGAATATTAATCGGTCTGTTCCTGATGGCCTATGCAGTGTTCTACTGCGCAACCAACCGCGAGAACAAAGCCGAGATTGACGCGAAGACTAAAGCACGTCTCGACGAGATAAGCAAGGACGGTTTCTGGCCGCTGTTCAAGGATTCTTTCTGGGCGTTAATGTGCCCGGTAATCATTCTCGGCGGTATCTACACAGGGTTCTTCACGCCGACAGAAGCAGCAGTCGTCTCCGTGTTCTATGCAATCATCGTGTGCCTGTTCATTGAGCGCAGCATCAAGTTCTCGGCACTGCCCGCGTTCCTCGTCAGCAGTGTAAAGACTTACGGCGGACTTGCGTTCGTTCTGGCATTCGCTACGGCGTTCGGCAGAGTGTTATCACTCACACACGCAACCTCAGCGGTACAGGATTTCATCGTCAACAACTTCCACAGCTCTGTATCAGTGCTTTCCGTATGCACAATCATATTCCTGATTCTGGGTATGATTATGGACACCGGCCCGGCAATCATCATCCTTGCCCCTGTCCTTCTGCCTGCGGTTAAGATGCTCGGCGTTGATGAAGTACATTTCGGCGTTGTTCTGGTGTGCTGCCTGTCAATCGGACTTGCTACGCCTCCGTTCGGTCTTGACCTGTTCGTCGCGGGCAATATCTCTCAGGATCAGCCTATGGCCGTTGCAAAGAGAGCTTTCCCGTTCATCGTTGCGTTCCTGCTTTCGCTTGCTCTGATTGTGTACGTTCCTGCAATCAGCACGTGGCTTGTGTATTAGGAGGGGTAAATCATGAAGAAGTTTATCATTGCCCTGTTAGTGTGTGTACTTGCGCTCTCGTCGTGTGCATTCGGCGCGTCAGAGTTCGATGAATTGTGGCTTGTTACCGCCGACACGACAGCTAAGGGTGCGGCTGGTCAGGTTTTCGTTCAGCTCGTACAGGAAAAAGTGAAGGCAGCTAATGCCGGACTCGTAATCGACTACTTCCCCAACGGAGAGCTTGGCGGCGACGCTGACCTTCTCCGCCAGGCACAGAAGGGCTACATTGCAATAATGCTCTGCCAGACTGCGCCGGTTGTGTCGTTCATTCCTGAAGTTGCAGTGTTTGACCTGCCGATGGTGTTTGCACGTTACGACGGCGACACAATCGATAAGGTGCTCAACGGAGACTCGACGTTCCATCAGAAGATGTCAGAGGCCTACGAGAAAGCAGGGCTTCACCTTCTAGGCTTCATGCAGAACGCGACGTACAGGCTCGCGACAGCCAACAGAGACCTTCAGACTCTGAGCGACTTCAAAGGCCTTCAGATCAGGACGATGGAGAACAAGAACCACATGGACTTCTGGACGGCAATCGGAGCAGAGCCTACACCTCTTGCGTGGGCGGAGCTGTACATCTCGTTGCAGCAGGGCACGGTCAACGCTCAGGAGAACGCGGCGGATACCTGCGTGGGCGCACACTTCGAGGAAGTACAGAATTACCTTGCGTGCACGAATCACATTCTGTACTGCAACCAGATCTGCATGAACAAGAAGCTCTACGATGCTCTTTCGCCGGAGCACAAGGCAGTGCTGGATAAGGCAGTGAGCGAGGCACTTGCAGAGATGCGCCCGAAGCTCGAAGAAATCGACAGGAGCAACAAGGAAATCCTCATCAAGGGCAACATGAAGATGATAGAGTACGATAACTCATTCTTCAGTGATGTGCTTGACATTCAGGGAGTGAAGGACCTGTACACGAGGATAGACAAGGCCACCAACGGACTAGGCAATATTCTTGTGGACAGTCTTGCGGCGGCGGCTCGTCTCTCACAGGCTGAGGCGGAGGCATCTGCGGTAGTTGATGCTCCAGCTCCTGCACCTGCTCAGTAGTATTCAGCGTTAGGACTTTCCCCCCCCTGCTGTGCCCCAAAACATAGCGGGGGGCTTACTTTAAGGAGGTATACACATGAAGAAAGCAGCATTAGCACTCGTTCTCGTTCTGGCAGTGTGTGCGTCGGCGTTCGCTTATACTCCCGGAACGTACACGGCAAAAGCAACAGGCTTCAACCCGGCAGTACCCGTAGAGGTTCAGGTAACGTTCGACGCGGAGAAAATCACCAGCATAGAGATTCTCAATCACGATGACCAGCCCTTCGGCCCTCAGGCTTTCCCGAAAGTGATTCCCGCAATTCTTGAGGCACAGAGCACGAAGGTTGACGGCATGACCGGCGCAACAATGTCATCAAACGCGCTCAAGGAAGCCGTCGACTCATGCATAGCTCAGGCATCAGGGAAAACTGCCGAAGCCGTCGAGACCTTCAAGCCCGGAACATACACAGCGACGGTTACCGGCCACAACGGCCCTCTCACGGTAACTATGACGTTCTCGGAGAAGGAGATACTCTCGATTGAGACGAAGGACGTAGAATCCCCCGGCATCGGAATTTCCGCGATTGAGATTCTGACGAAGGAGATACTCAGCAATCAGTCGCTGGCGTGTGATGCCATCAGCGGAGCTACCGTAACCAGCGGTGCGTTCATGGCGGCGGTGCGTGAGTGCGTCAAGCAGACAGGCATAACCGCATCAGTCCTCGAGGCGCGCAAGATTGCCTATCCCGAGAAGAAGGATGCTCCCATTGAGATGGAGGCCGACGTAATCATCGTAGGTGCTGGCGGAGCAGGTTTTGCTGCGGCGACGGAAGCCCTCGAGAACGGCGCAACAGTCATCATTCTCGAGAAGAACGAGATGATCGGCGGAAACACTGCACGTGCGGGCGGAACCCTCAATGCTCCTGACCCTGAACGCCAGAGCAAAATGAATCCTCCTGTTGAGGACAGCGTC
>JAFSWZ010000037.1 GCA_017450125.1 Synergistaceae bacterium
CGTTAATAGTATGCAGATTGATATTAACAGCAGACTTATCGCACTCATCGGCACGCCTCTGAGCCAGTCATTCGCAGCTAGAATGCAGAACTCAGCGTATCAGGCCGCAGGCTTCAACATGGTCTATTGTTACTGCGAGGCAGACAGCACACACCTCAAGGAAATAATCGACGGCATCCGCTACATGCCCACGTTCTTGGGCTGCGCTGTAACCAAGCCCAACAAAGAAGCCGTCATGCAGTACCTCGACGACCTCGACCCCCTGTGCAAGAAGATCGGCAGCTCCAACACCGTCGTCAAAACCGAAGGCGGCAAGCTCGTCGGCTACAACACTGACGGCTACGGCGCACTTCGCGACATCAAGGAGCACGGCTGCGTCATCAAGGGTAACACTATGTTCTCGTTCGGAGCTGGCGGAACGGGCAGGAGTGTCTGTCTTGAGCTTGCGGAGGAGGGCGCAAAGAAAATCTACATCTCCTCACGTTCAGAGATGTGCGAGACCCTCAGCGAAGAAATCAACAAGTTCTACCCCGGCGTGTGCGTACCCATCAGGTCAGCAGACGAGGCAGCCATCGCCAAAGCCCTCGAGGAGACTGACGTTGTCCTCAATCTCTCAGGACTCGGCATGCGCGGAAAAGAACAGTACACCTGCGTTGACAAGAAGTACCTCAAGCCCTCGCACGTGTGCTTCGATGCAACCTACAACCCCGCTGAAACGAGATTCCTCAAGGAAGCCGCAGAAGTAGGCTGCTCCACCATCAACGGACTCGGAATGACCCTGTATCAGGGGCTGCGCCAGATTCAGCTCTGGACGGGCGGGAAAGCTGTTCCGCTGGATGTCATGCGCCAGACCCTCATGGACATTCTCGCAGGAAAGTAAGGACATTACCCCCCTTTTCTTCCCCCCTAGCTTAGGGGGGACTGGGGGTCTGTACACAACAGAAGGGAGTAAAAACTATGGCACGCAAATTTTCGTTAGCTTACCTCACAATTCCCGGTGTTGACCCGGTCAACCAGATCAAGATCGCCAAAGAAGCAGGCTATGACTCCGTCAGCCTCCGCACAATTCCGATGCACCTTCCCGGCGAACCCGAGTTCCTGCCCCAGAAAGACCCCGAACTCTTCGCGGCAATCCAGAAGGCACTCAAGGAATACGATATGCCCCTGATGGACATTGAGCTTGCCAGAATCCGCAAGGATCTCGATATCAACGTGTACAAGCCCGCTTTTGAGGCAGCCGCAAAACTCGGAGCTACTGACGTTCTGGGCAGCGTCTGGACACGCGACCGCGCTTGGTACACCGATACCGCCGGCAAAGTCGCCGATATGGCCAAAGAATTCGGCCTGAAGTTCAACATTGAGTTCCTCCCGTGGGCTGGAGTCAGGAATCTTCAGGAAGATATTACCCTGATTGATGACCTCGGCAGGGATAACGTGTTCGTCATGGTCGACACCCTCCACGCAGGCAGAGCAGGCGTAACCGGTGCAGAGCTTGCCAGAACTCCGCGCAAGTACTTCAACTTCATCCACCTGTGCGACGGTCCCGCTCCCGAAGGCGCAGAGTGCAAAGATACCGTACTCGACAACATCAAGGACGACCTTATGCTGTACACCGCACGCGAGGCGAGATTCTACCCCGGCGAAGGCGATGTGAAGATTGCGGACATGATTAAGGCAATGCCCAATATCCCGCTGTCGATTGAGCTTCCCAACCTGAAGGAGATTAAGGCACGCGGAAACCCCGGACACGCTGCAAGATGCCTTGAAGTAGCAAAAGCATACTTTGCCGCTAACGGAATAGACTAGTCATGATGAATCTACCCGAAAGAGTCTCAATCTGCGAAGTCGGACTCAGGGACGGCGTTCAGAACGAGAAAGTTTACCCCAACACCGACCAGAAAATCGAAATCCTGCGCGGGTTCATTGATGCAGGCTACAAAGTTATCGAGGTCGGCTCGTTCATGCACCCCAAGAGAGTCCC
>JAFSWZ010000038.1 GCA_017450125.1 Synergistaceae bacterium
CCGTGTGAAAGCGGGAGGGTTTAATTTTTCTGGAGGTGTATTAATGATGCAGAAACGGCGCAAGTCTTCAAATGTATTGCTTGATACGGCACTTCAGGAGTTTTACGGTGCGGCTGACGAAATGGGATTGAGCGAGAACCTTATAGCCGTCCTGAGCAGGTCAGAACGCAGGGTGCAGGTCTCAATTCCCGTAGAGATGGACGACGGGACTGTTGAGGTCTTCGAGGGCTACCGTGTCCAGCACTCAACGGCACTGGGCCCATCGAAGGGAGGAATACGCTACGACTTGGGCGTTGACATGGACGAGTGCGAAGCGTTGGCCATGCTGATGACGTGGAAATGCTCTCTTGCGGGCATCCCTTACGGCGGCGGCAAAGGCGGAATCTGCTGCGACCCGCTCACAATGTCCAAGAAGGAGAAGGAGAAGCTTACACGGACATACGCGGCACGGATTGAGCCGATACTTGGCCGGTGGAGCGACGTACCTGCTCCCGACATGAATACCGGCGGGCAGGAGATGGTGTGGATTCTCGACACTGTCAGCAAGATGCGCGGGAAACTCGAACCCGCAATCCTCACCGGCAAGCCCGTAACCTACTGGGGAAGTTTCGGGCGCAACGAGGCAACGGGACGCGGAGTCGCGACGTGCGGGCTGGAATTGATGCGCATTCTGGACAAAAACCCCGGCAGTGTTACGGCATCCGTTCAGGGTTTCGGGAACGTCGGGAGCTACACGGCAAAGACGCTCAACGATGCCGGAGTGAAGATCGTGGGCATAAGCGACATCACAGGAGGGTACTATTCGGCGGGAGGCATCGACATACACAAAGCCTTTGAGGCAGTGCGCAATCACCCCAAGAAGCTGCTTGAAGGTTTCGAGAGCATCGGTAACTGCGAGAAGGTCGATGATGTGCTGTTCACGGATTGTGATTTCCTGTTTCCTTGCGCGAGGGACGGCGTAATCAACCGCGACACTGCGGGCAGAGTGAAGGCACGTTACATTGTGGAGGGAGCTAACGGCCCGACGACTCCCGAAGGCGAGGACATCCTTGAGGGTAACGGCGTGATGATTGTCCCCGACTTCCTCGCTAACTCCGGCGGGGTTATCGGCTCGTATTTCGAGTGGGCACAGAACCTTCAGGGTGCGTTCTGGACTGAGGAGGAGTACAACAGCAGGCTTGTGCACATGATGAAGGGGAACTTCCGGCGGGTGTGGGACTACGCGGAGACGAAGCACGTGAAGATGAGGCGTGCGGCAACTATGGCGGCAATTCAGCGTGTGGCTGATGTTGTCGAGATGAGGGGAATGTTCTTGTAGTATGAGTGATTGTGAAACTTTCCCCCTGTCGTCGCTAGGCAGGGGGGATTTTTTTCGCGAAACTTATTAGTTCTTCACGCGAGTTGCTCAGCTCTCCGTCAACTACAGCTTCAAGCAGTGCCGCTAATGTCTTCCCGATTGCCGGGCCCTTAAGCCCCAGTGCAATCATGTCATGACCGTTCACGGCCAAATCCGTAATCTTCAGGCAGGCATCCTCGTCAATAACTTCCTGTATAAGCTCAAATGCACGTCTGAGCTGTGCCTCATTCTCGGGGAGCTCGACATGTGCCGCCAGATCTGCCCTCTGAAGTTCGAGTAGCTTCATCACGTTGTCATACCCATGACGCGACAATAACCGTCTTGCTGTCTTTGTGTTTGCCGGAAAGTTTATGCAGTGCTCAGAGATCAGGAACTCCACCGTCCTCTTTGTGGCGTTGTCGAAACGCAGCCTGTTCATGATAACTTCTGCCGTTTCCGCGCCCGTCTTGTCGTGTCCGTAGAAATGCCCCTGCCCGTTCTCTCCCATGAAGAAGCATCTCGGCTTTGCGATGTCGTGAAACAGTGCCGCCCATCGAAGCTCCGGCGTGTTTTTGACCTCAACAACAACTTTCACCGTGTGTGCGTAAACGTCAAGATAGTGGTACGAGTTGTGCTGCTCGAAGCCTATCATCTCCCTGACCTCCGGGATTACTTCTCCCAGAACGTCCGCAAACTCAGTGAGCACGCTTTCAGCGTACGGTGCACAGAGAATCTTCGTCAGCTCGTCGCGTACACGTTCGGGCGCAACACCCGACAACGTCCCCGCCATCCCGTGAACTGCCTCTGCTGTCTCCTCCTCGACCCTGAAGCCGAAGAGTGCCGCAAACCTCAGCCCGCGAAGAATCCTCAACGGGTCTTCCCCGAACCTCAGGCGCGCGTCAACAACTCCGCGAATGACTCTGTTCCTGATGTCCTCACGGCCTCCGAACGGGTCAATCATTTCCCGCGACGGATGCCAAGCTATTGCGTTGACGGTGAAATCTCTGCGCGACAGGTCATCAGTCAGCGTTTTCCCTCCGTATCTGTACGTAGTAACCTCGATGCCGTGATCCTCTCCGTCAACGATGACCTTCACCGTCCCGTGCTGCTCGCCTGAACCTATGGGGCGGCAGTCAAGCACCCTCTCGACCTCCTCAACACTCGCGCTTGTTGCAATGTCGAAGTCTGCAGGCAGAAGGTTCATCAGGAAGCTGCGCACGCATCCTCCGACGAGAAAAGCATCATACCCGGCGGAATTGAGGCTCATAATAACTTTCAGTGCAGCATCATAACCATTCATAATGCGGAAAATTTTACCGCCTTGACGATAAATAGCAAGTAGAGTAAAATAGCCCTTGTGCTTAATCACCAGCATTGAACGCCGGGCTGGTGGAATGGTAGACACACGGGACTTAAAATCCCGAGGGCGTTAAGTCCGTGAGAGTTCGAGTCTCTCGTCCGGCATTGACAAGTGAACATCGCGGGGTGGAGCAGTTTGGAAGCTCGTCGGGCTCATAACCCGAAGGTCAAAGGTTCAAATCCTTTCCCCGCCACCAACAAGGCGGTATAGCTCAGATGGCTAGAGCATGCGGTTCATACCCGCAGTGTCCCCGGTTCGATTCCAGGTGCCGCCACCAAGACAGTAACGCGTACACAAGCGCACATTATAGAAGCCCGCAAGCAGAGCGGGTTTTTTTGTACACATACCGAAAACTAACCCCGTGATATAATGCACCAAGTTTTCCCACAACATAGAAGGAGGAGTTGTTCATTATGAGCAGAATTGCTATTGTCGGCGGCTGCGGGCATGTCGGTTTCCCGTTAGGGCTTGCGCTAGCCAGCGGTCTAAGTAATTCACACAAGGGGGGGGGGCAAACTACGTATCGCTGATCGACATCAACGCTGAAGTCATCAGCACCATCAACAGCGGCCGCGTACCCTTCCAAGAAGCCGGAGCAGAAAGCATACTCCGCGAAGTCCTCGAGGCAAAGGCACTCCACGCCTCAGACGACATGAATCTTGTGCGTGATGCAGACGCAGTAATCTTCGTAACAGGCACTCCAGTCGACGAACACCTCAACCCAAGAATCCGCGACGTTCTCAGCGTCATAAAGCTCTATCTTCCGTACATGAATCCTGGACAGCTGATAATTCTCAGGAGCACAATCTTTCCCGGAGTGTTCCGTGTTGTCGACAATATGCTGACTAAGTCGTTCGGCACTGCACCGAAGCTGGCGTTCTGCCCGGAGCGCATCGTTCAGGGCAAGGGTATCGAGGAGATCTTCACGCTCCCGCAGCTCGTCTCAGCGAACTCTCCTGAAGCCTTCCGCGAAGCATCAGAGCTCTTCTCGCACATAGCACCGAAGATTATTCCCCTCGAGCCCGAAGAAGCCGAGCTGGCCAAGCTCCTGACGAACTCGTGGCGTTACCTAGAGTTTGCCATAGCCAATCAGTTCTACATGATGTGCGAGGAGAAGGGTTACAGCTTCTACAAGATTCTTGGTGCGCTGAGTGAGGATTACCCGAGAGCGAGGCATTTTGCGCGGGCTGGTTTCGCTGCCGGGCCGTGCCTGTTCAAGGACACGATGCAGCTGTCAGCCTTCTACAACAACAAGTTCTTTCTGGGTCAGGCAGGAATGCTCGTGAATGAGGGATTGCCTGATTTCGTGGTCAGCCAGCTCGAGAAGCGCATGGGAGGAAGCCTCAAGGACAAGAAGATAGCTATTCTGGGAATGGCCTTCAAGCCCAACAACGACGACACGCGCGAGAGCCTGTCGTTCAAGCTCAGGAAGAATCTCGAGTTCAGGATGGCGGAAGTCCTGATACATGACCCGTATCTAGACACAGCACCGCTCGGGGAAGTCCTTGCGCAGGCTGACGGAGTGATACTCGGCGTGCCTCATGACGAGTACTTGGGGCTGAAGATTGCTGTCCCGTTCGTGGACTGCTGGAACGTGTGGGCAACGACATCCGGGAAGGAGGACTAACTCATGAAGATACTTGTTACAGGTTCGGCGGGGTTCATATGCGGCTACCTTGTTGAAGACCTGCTTGAACGCGGGCACGAAGTCATAGGCATCGACAACTTCTCGAAGTACGGTCCTGTCCAGAAATCGTACGACAGCCATCCGCACTACAGGTTCATAGAGGGCGACGCGAAGGACACCGGCCTCATGAAGGAGATTGCCTGCGAGTGCGACCAGATTCTGGCGGCGGCGGCAATGATCGGCGGAATATCGTACTTCCACCACTACGCGTATGACCTCTTGGCCGAGAACGACAGGATAACCGCCTCAACGTTCGACGCGGCGATCTATGCCTACAATCACGGCCATCTGAAGCGCATTAACGTTCTGAGCTCGAGCATGGTCTACGAGTCGGCAGCAAAGTTCCCGAGCGCAGAGGGCGAAGAGAGGCAGTGTCCTCCGCCTCAGAGCACGTACGGCTTCCAGAAGCTGGCCTGCGAGTACTACGCTCAGGGAGCGCGCGAACAGTACGGCCTGCCCTGCACGGTGATTCGTCCGTTCAACTGCGTCGGCACTGGCGAGAGGCGGGCTTTGTGCGACAGCGAGATACTCTCCGGGAACGTGAAGCTGGCCATGAGCCACGTAGTACCTGACCTTGTCCAGAAAGTCCTCAAGGGTCAGAACCCCCTGCACATTCTCGGCAAAGGGAATCAGGTGCGGCATTACACGTACGGCGGGGATTTGGCGCGCGGAATCAGGATGTGCATTGAGAGCGAGGCGGCCGTCAACGAGGACTTCAACCTCTCGACTCCCGTATCAACAACGGTGCTTGAGCTTGCCGAAGCGATATGGCGCAAGATTCACGGGGACAGCCTTCCGTTCGAGTATGTGTGCGACGATCCCTTCAAGTATGACGTTCAGAAGCGCGTTCCGTCGACGGAGAAGGCAGAGAGGATTCTGGGTTTCAGGGCAGAAACGACGCTTGACGAGATTCTCGACGAGGTAATTCCGTGGATAGCAGAGCAGGTCAGGCTCGGGGGAATATAATGCCGCTCCTCAGCATAGTTATTCCCGTCTACAACGAGGGCGGGAACATCAGGACGTGCCTTGAGGCCATAGAAAGCCGCGTTGAACGTGAGCACGAAATACTTATCGTTTACGACTTCGACGAGGACAACACACTTCCGGCAGTACGTGAGCTCATGCCGTCAATGCCCTGCATCCGCCTCGTCAGGAACAAGTACGGGCGCGGAGTCCTCAACGCGATAAAGACCGGCCTTGAGACTGCGGGCGGAAAGTATGTCGCTGTAACGATGGCAGACCTCTCTGACCCGCCGGAAGTCATGAACGCGATGATTGATGCGGCAGAACGTGAGGACGCTGACGTTGTGTGTGCGTCGCGCTACATGAAGGGAGGCCGTCAGGTCGGCGGGCCGTTCCTCAAGGGGCTGATGTCCCGGACTGCGGGGCTGACGCTTCACTGGTTCGCGGGGCTTCCGACGCATGACGCAACCAACAGCTTCAAGCTCTACAGGAAGAGTTATCTTGAGAGTGTTGCGGTTGAGAGCACGGGAGGCTTTGAGCTGGGGATTGAGCTCACGGTGAAGGCATACCGTCAGGGCAGGAAAATCTGTGAAGTTCCCACAACTTGGACGGACAGGACAGCAGGAGAGTCGCACTTCAAGATCATGAAGTGGCTGCCCGGTTACCTGCGCTGGTACTTCTACGCGTTCGGCAGAAAGGAGCGCAGACATGGAGCTTGACAGGCTGTACTCAAACCGTTTCGGCACTGCAGAAATGAAGCGGCGAAACGATATGTGGCGTATTCTGTGCGCTGACTTCTTCGACAGGTACACCAAGCCTTCCGACGATGTCCTTGACGTTGCTGCAGGTTACTGCGACTTCATCAACAACATAGCTTCTCCAGCCTCAGGGCAGACGCGCGGCAGAAGGATAGCCGTTGACCTCAACCCTGACGTGAAAGACCACGCGGCAGAGTTTGTCGAGGTACACAACGTTCCTGCACAGAAGCTGGACTTCCTCGAGGATTCGAGCATCGACACGGTATTCGTGAGCAACTTCTTCGAGCACGTAAGGGACAAGGAAGAGATCCTGAAGATTCTCGGCGAGGCTCTGCGTGTCCTTCGGGACGGCGGGAAGCTGATGATACTTCAGCCCAACATCAAGTACCTCACCGGCGAATACTGGGACTTCTTCGACCACTACACTCCACTGACGGAGAAAAGCATGTGCGAAGCTATAAGTATAATTACTGATGGGGGGGGGGGGCACTTCATTTTGAGGACTGTACTCGATAAGTTCATGCCCTACACAACGAAGAGCAGGCTTCCGCAGTACGGGTGGATGATAAAGCTGTACTGCCATTGTCCGCTGGCGTGGAAGGTGCTGGGGAAACAGATGTTTATTGTCGCTAGTAAGGAGGTTTGCCGATGACAGCAGAAAGAGAAGACAGCATGAAGCTGAGATTCCTGAAGATATGCTATGTGGTTTCAGCGTTCGTAGCTTGTTTCAGGTTCAGGGTCAGCGCAGTATACAACACGGGCGCAGAGTACCATAGTCTGGATTACTCATGGCAGTACGCCATTAACCGCCTGTTCCATGAGGGCAGATTATGGGGCAGTGATGTAATCTTTACGTACGGGCCGCTCGGCTTCATGTTTAATCCGATACCGTTCGGGAACAACGTTGTAATTGCACTGGCATTCTGGAGCGCAGTATCAGTTCTGGCCGCGCTTCTGTTCTCCTACGTAATGTTCTCTGAACGCATGAAGAAGGTAAACACGAGAGCCTCAAATATCCTGCTGTCGTTCATACTCTTTTACGCAGGGAATTACCTTATGGGGAGGCTGTACCCTGAATACGTGCTCTCATTCCTTATACTCTGCCTTTTGTCCGTATGCTGGCACACCGGCGGACTGATCCCTTTCCTGACAGCTTCAGTGCTGAGTGTAGTATCTGCATTCATGAAGTTCAACTCGGGATCGATGGATTTCGTGAGCGTTGCTGTATTTGCGGTGCTTATGTCGATCCGCAAGGGCAGGGAAGGCCTGAAGTTCATTGCTGCGTTGTTTTTCGCGCCGGCAATGTTCTGCGTATGCTGTCTGCTGTACAATCCGAGCCTTCATGAACTTGCTATGTATGTCAGGGGAGCTTACGAGATTGCCGCAGGGTATATTTCAGCAATGAGCAGGCCTGTCATGCCCTCAGCACTTCTTGTGTGTATGCTGTCTGCATTTATCGGCTTCCTGATGCTTGTTATGGTGCTCCTGCTCAGAGCTTTTGCGTTTACGAGGACTCAGCAGTCCGTGCTCTACGCAATGGTTTTCGCTGTAAGCACGGCCGTCTGCTTCAAGCACGCCTTCGTTATGGGGCAGGGGCATTGCTTCATGTTTATGCCGTCGGTGTACGTGTACTGCTCTGTGTACGTTATGTTCATGGACAATGAGCTGGCCGCATCATCAGGGACGAAAAAATTTCTGTGTTACGCAGGAGCTGCGGTTTTCTTCTGCACTCTCGCTATATCTGCCGCAGGTCTCAATAAGTTTCACCTGCCCGATACTGTGAATTTCAGGAACAAGAAGGAACTTAACCGCCTTGTATCCAATATCCTGACTAACCCGCTCGCTGAATTTCACGGCAATATAGCTTCTCTTGGAAGCGCGGACAAAGTTTACGACATGAGGAATCTCAAACTGCCTGAGTGGGTGATAAGCACTGTTTCATCAGACAGCGCGGGATTTTATCCTACAGAGCTCTCGCTTGTACACGATCTGCCGGGCTTTGTGAACATGCCTGTCATTCAGGCTTACAGCGCATATACTTCATGGCTTGACATCCAGAATGCGGGCTTTTTTGCGGATGATGACCGTGCCCCCAAGTTCATAATATTGCGCGGCTTAGCTTTCGACAACAGGTTCGCAGTTATGGATTCTCCTCTTGCCTGTCTTGAAATGCTGAGGAATTATTCGATACGGCGGAAGGAGGACTCTTATTTTCTGCTGGAACGCAGGCCTCAGCCTAAGAATTTCACCCGCAGAGAAATAGCTTCGCGGGAAGTCAGCCGTGACTCGTTCATCGATATTCCCAAGACGGCACAGCACTGCCTGATGAAACTTGAGATGCCCCTCAGCCTTATGGGCAAGGCCGCAAAATTGTTCTGGAAGATTCCTGAAGTCAGGATGGAAGCAGAGCTTGAAGGAGGATTGCGTATCACCAAACGGGTTATCCCTGAGGTACTGGCGAATGATACCCTGATAAGCTCTATAGTTTCCGATGATGAAACGTTCGGTGAGATTATGGACGGACGGACGGACATAAACCGTGTGAAACGCATACATTTTTCCGGGAGCGGCCTGAAATTTTTCGCGCCTGTTATTAAGCTGAAGTTTTTGGAGCTGCTACAGGAATAAGCAGACAATACCCCCGCCAACCACGACGGGGGACAATTTTCTCCTACGCACTCAGCGACAAAAGATTACGATAAATCGGGTACGGCCAGATCTCCGCACTCGTAACGAGTTCCGCCGCATCACACTTCGCCCTTATGCTGTCCATCAGCGGAATAATCTCCGCAAGCAGGAAACCGCTTCTCTCTCGCGCATCCATCCCCGCAAGCCTGCCCTTCAGCTCGAACAGTGCATTAGCGTCCTTGATGAGCGCGTTCTTCGCCCGGCCAAGACCTCCGACGTAGTCCCGCCACGGTGTCATGTCCCCAAAGTCCACGTTCTCAAAGTACAGCATCGAGTTACGCTCAAGTGTGAGCTGCTTCGACAGTGCCGGAAGTACTCCCTCCCAAAGCATGTCGTACAGCACCGCCGCTTCAACCTCAAGCCCCGTCGCAAAACTCTCCATGCGGATATCTCTCAGGTTCTCGAGCTCGTGCGCGCGGTAAACGCCGAGCTTCTCGAGCATCTCCTTGTTCTCGGGCTTTAGCAGAAGGTCTATCCTGCCCGGCATGTCCTCAGCCTCGACAAGCCCCCTTCTGCGTGCTTCGTCCTGCCACTCCTTAGAGTACGCGTCTCCCTCGAAGAGAACTGCGCTGCCCATCCTGAAGGCCTCGCGTGCCGCATCAAGTGCCGCGTCTATCGGGTCAGTGCCTCCTGCGCTGCGGGTCTCAATCATTCCCGTGAGCTGCTCGATTCCCCACGCCCACAGAGACGCAAACATCGTTACGGGAAGGGCTATGCTCTGCGACGAGCCGGGCGCGCGGAACTCGAATTTGTCGCCCGTGAACGCAAGCGGTGATGTCCTGTTCCTGTCGCTGTCGAACGGGATGATGTCAGGAAGTTTCGCCAAGCCGAGATCCATCGTGCCGTGTTCGGGAAGCGACACGTCCGAGCTGTCGAGCCTGCGGATTAAGTCAGTGAGTGCAGAGCCAAGATACACGCTGATGATTGACGGAGGAGCTTCGTGCCCGCCCAGACGGAACAGGTTGCCGTAAGTCGCTATCGAGGCCTGAAGCAGGCTGTGGAACTTCGACACACCAAGCACTAGCGCAGACAGGAACGTCAAGAATATCACGTTGCGCCTGTGCGAGTTCGAGGGCTTCAGGAGGTTGCGGCCTTCGCTGTCCATCAGAGACATGTTCGTGTGCTTGCCGCTTCCGTTCATCCCCGCAAAAGGCTTCTCGTGGAACAGCAGGCGCAGTTCATGCGTGCGGGCGAGCTTCCTCATCGTCTCCATCAGAATCTGGTTCTGGTCGCAGGCTCTGTTTGCGTCGCTGTAGAGGTGCGCGAACTCGAACTGGCAGCGTGCCACCTCGTTGTGCCGCGCGAACACACTCACTCCCAGCCGTGCGAGGTCTCGTTCAACGTCCTCCATGTAGCTCAGCACTCGGCGGTGAATCGCTCCCATGTAGTGATGGTCGAGCTTCTGGTCTTTGGCGGGCTGTGCACCGATTAACGTCCTTCCGCAGAATCTTATGTCGGGTCTCAGCTGTGCTCTTGGCCTGTCCAGAAGGAAATACTCCTGCTCCGCACCTACGGTCATCTTCACGCTCTTCACTCCGCGCTGGCCGAGTGTCTTCAAGAGGCGCAACGCCCTTCCTTCAACGGCATCAAGCGCGCGCAGAAGAGGAGTCTTCAGGTCTAACGGTGTGCCGTCGAACGACAGGAACACTGACGGAATGCACAGCGTCCCTCCTTTCGGCGAAGGAACGATGAACGCCGGGCTTGAGATGTCCCACGCAGAATATCCCCGTGCCTCGAACGTCGAACGCGTCCCGGCACTCGGGAAACTCGATGCGTCGGGCTCTCCCTGTGCGAGGTTCTTGCCCCTGAAGACCTCCATAGGGTTGCCGTCCCCATCACTCATCGTGAAGCCCTGATGCTTCTCGGCGGTCAGTTCGCTCATCGGCTGGAACCAGTGCGCCCAGTGCGTCGCTCCCTTCGACACTGCCCAGTCTTTCATGGCTGTTGCTACGATGTCTGCGGCTTCGGGCGATAACCTCTGGCGGCCTTCCATTGCGGCTATGACCTGCTCGTAGATGTCGGGGTTGAGCTTCTGTTTCATCACGCGCTTATCAAACAGCAGCGAGCCAAAAATTTCGTGTAAAGACGGATATTCTTTATTCATTATGCTAACCTTCTTTCGTTGTTAAGCAAGAAATTTCGCGAAAGATTTGCTTATAATTACAACATTGTAGGCTTAACACGCAAAACTGTCAACGCAAGCCAAAAAAATTGCGGCCTCCCCTTCAAGCGAGAAGACCGCAGAATATTCACCGTCTTACGCCAAGAACTCCTTAGCGATGAACAGCGCAGAAAGCACCACCATCAAGAAAGATATGTCCTTCACCTTGCCGGTCAGGAGCTTAACTGCAACGTATGAGACTATCGCGAACTCGATACCTACCGCGATGCTGTACGCAAACGGCATCATGAAGAACCCGAGCAGTGAGGGGATAAGTTCCGTCCAGTCGTCATAGTTCACATCACGCAGGGACATCATCATGTACACTCCGACGATGATCAACGCAGGAGCTGTCGCGTACGAAGGCACTATTCCGACAAGCGGCGTGAGGAAGATTGCTCCGACGAAGAGCAGTGCCGTTACTATCGCGGTCAGTCCCGTGCGTCCGCCCTGCGCTACTCCCGACGAACTCTCCACGTAGCTCGTTACCGTCGACGTTCCCATAGCAGCACCGGCTATCGTTGCGACTGCGTCAGCCATGAGTGCACCCTTTGCGCGCGAAAGGTTGCCGTTCTCGTCGAGAAGCCCCGACCTGTTGCACACGCCTACGAGCGTCCCCAGCGTGTCGAAGAAGTCCACGAAGAAGAACGTGAACACCACCACCCAGAACTGAGGCTCTTTGATGAGGGAGAAGTCAAGCTGTCCGACGAGGGGCATGATTGACGGAGGCTCAGAGACGAACTTCTCAGGAATCTGTACGAGACCCAGTGCCGCCGCCGCCGCAGTGATGACGATTATTCCGATGAGGAGCGCACCCTTGACGTTGAGGGCGGTCAAGACAGCCATGATGATAAGGCCGACCATCGACATCATCATGGGTACGTTGTTGCGGATGCTCCCGAGCCCGAGAAGCGTCGCGTCGTTGTTCACCACTATTCCCGCGCTCTGAAGACCGATGAACGCGATGAACAGCCCGATACCCGCAGAGATGCCTATCTTCAGGCTCTTGGGAATGCTGTTCATGATTGCCTCGCGGATGTTCGTCAGGGTCAGGACTGCGAAGATTACTCCCTCAATGAAGACCGCCGCTAGTGCCATCTGCCATGTTACGGGAGCTCCGTTGATCTTCATGTTAAGGACGACACCGAAGGCGAAGAACGCGTTGAGACCCATTCCGGGCGCGAGGGCTATCGGGTAGTTGGCGAAGAGTGCCATGAGGAACGTTCCCAGAGCGGACGCAAGGCACGTAACGACAACGAGCGCGTTGAAGTCCATGCCGGTCTGGCTGAGGATGTTGGGGTTGACGAAAATGATGTACGACATTGTTACGAACGTTGTGATTCCCGCGAGAACTTCGGTCATGAAGGTGCTGCCGGTCTCGCGAATCTTGAATAACGACATGATTGTTATCACACTCCGTAAAAAGAATGAGACGTAATTATCTCACAAAAAGGGGCTGTTTTCCGCCCTTCGTTATGTCAACATACCCCAAGTCAGTTATCCTCAGCTCAGGAATCACGCTAAGGCACAAGAACGACAGCACCATGAACGGGTGAGGTATCCTCACACCGAGAGCCCCTGCGGCTGTCTCCATCTTCGTGAGCTCCGCGCAGACCTGCTCGGGTTCAAGGTAGCTCATCAGTCCTCCGATAGGCAGGGCAAAAGATGCCTTCACCTCCGCGCCTTCACTGACTACCAGGCCTCCGCCCATCTCTGCGAGAGCCTTCAACGCCGTGATTATGCTCTCGTCGTCCGCACCAGCCACAACGTAATTGTGTGCGTCATGCGCAACAGAGCTCCCCACAGCCCCGCGCATTATCCCGAGCCCCTTCACGAAGCCGACACCGAAGCGTCCCGTGTCCCTGTGGCGTTCGAGCACGACAATCTTCGCGATGTCGCGTTCAGTGTCAGGCACGGCAAAGCCGCCGCAGGTTTTAGGGGGCAGGGTTAAGGTGTTAGTTATGACTGTGCCTTCGGTTACGCCGATCACGTTCAGCATTCCGTCCTGCGCAGGAACGCGTATCTGTTCCGTTGTGGGGACGTTCTTCACCCTCACGCGCAAAACCGGCGCGGCGTGTTCTGCGTCGTTCGCCGTGAAGACATCATCATCACGCACAGCAAGCCGCCCGTCCTTCCAGACCTCGCGGACAGTGAAATTCTCGTCCATCGTATCAGCATCGAGGAGGGCAAAGTCAGCCTTCATTCCCGGCGCGATGCCTCCTCTGTCGTGAAGCCTGAAGTACTCGGCAGGGCTCAGCGTTACCATCCTCAGGGCAACGAACGGGTCAAGCCCCTCGCTTATCATGATGCGCATCTTCTCGTCCATGTGCCCGCGCTCAAGAAGGTAGCGTGCGGTTATGTCGTCGCTCACAACCATACAGCGTGCGGCATTGAGGGGGTTCTCCTTGATGAGGGGCAGGAGAGTTTTCAGGTCGAGGAAGGAAGCTCCCTCGCGAATCATCAGCCACATTCCCCGCGAAAGTTTCTCCCTCGCTTCGTTGAGGTCAGTGCATTCGTGGTCGGAGTTCACGCCACTCGCAAGGTAGGCGTTGAGGGCTTTGCCGGACACTCCGGGCGCGTGGCCGGTTAATGGTACGTTGCCAGCCGCAAGAATTTTCCCCCATGCTTCCGGGTCTCCGGCGATAACTGCGGGAAAGTTCATCATCTCGCCCAAGTGCTGGACTAATCCCCTGTCGAACATGGATTTCACCGCAACCATGTCGAGCTCCTCAAAGGGTGTCTCGAGCTCGCTCGCCGGTACGCATGACGGTGCTCCGTAGAAGATGTCGACCGGCAGTCCCTGCGATGCCCGGAACATGTACTCTAGCCCCTTAATGCCGAGAGCGTTGGAGATCTCATGAGGGTCAGCAAGAACTGTTCCCGTCCCGAAACGCGCGGCAGTAAGGGCAAAGTTCTGCGGGGTCATCATCGTGTCCTCAATGTGTACGTGCCCGTCAATCATCGAGGGGATTAACACCCTTCCTCCTGCGTCAACATTCACGCGTCCGCTGTAGCCCGTTCCGATGCCCGCAATACGCCCGCCGTAAACTGCCACGTCTGCCGGTTCGTAGCTCAGGCTGTAGACGTTAGCTATCCGTGCGTTGTGTATCACCAGCTCTGCGGGAATGTCTCCCCTCGCACATGCCGCCAGTCTGTTCATGAATTGCTTTCCCCCTTGAAGATTATCAGCTTGCTGAACACGTAATTGAGGATCACCACCAGAACGTTCGAGGCAGTCTTTATGAACACGTCGTGGAAGCCCAGAACGTCAACGAACACGTACATGATGATAACGTCAATCACTCCCGTAGTTATCCTCGCACCGAAGAAGTATGCCGCCTCTCGGAGCATTCCCCTGAAAGAAGCCTCCGTGCTGCGGAAAACGTATTTGCGGTTGGTGTAGTACGCAAAGAAGACTGCGACTGTCCACGCAATCACCGTCGAAGGCACGACCGCCAGTCCCAGAACCCGAGTCAATGCCCAGTACGCAAAGATGTTGAGGACTGTTGTTAATACGCCAAAGATTCCATAGAGTATCAGCTGTTTCATCTCATTAAGCTCAGTACCTGCTGGGGTGTCTGGTTAGCCTGCGTGAAAACGGAATTTGTCGCCTGAAGCCGTATGTTCAGCTTCGTGAACTTCATCATCATTCGTGCCATGTCAGCATCACGTATGCGGCTCTCAGCTTCGTTCATGTTCCTGCTCTCGATGCGCAGCTTCTCCGTGATGTGCTCAAGAGTGTTCTGCGATGCTCCGAGTTTTGCGCGCTGAGAAGATACTTTGTCGATTGCGCCGTCAATCATCGTCAGCGAACGTACTGCCGCTTCCTGCGAGGAGACATTCACGCCGTCAAGGCCGAGTGCTGATGCGGTCATGTTTCCGATGCTGATGCTGAACCTGTCGCCCTCGTACGCGCCCGTCTGCAGCTTCACACTGTTGTCCTTCAGGTGCAGGTCGAAAGAGTATGTGCCCGCAGAGCCCAGAACGTACTTCTTATCCTTGTCGTCCCACTTGGCCGCAACCGGCTTCATCGCGTCGAACTCTACGTCAATGTGTGGGGCAATAATGCCGTGAAGTTTGCTGCCCGTCGTCTTCACGTCCTTAGCGACAATTTCGCCCGAATGTGCCTCGCGAATCGTCGTCTTGTACGTCGCTTCCTTTGAGGACTGTACGGTGTTCAGCCCGAGAACGTTCAGCATTTCCTGGCTGCCCGAGAAGCTGAGCTCGCCCGCTTTTCCCGCAACTACAGAGCGCACAAGCAGGGTGGATGACTCGGTTGCTCCGGTGTCTGCCGTTTCCACTACAGATTCTGACGTGCCGAAGCCTCCGCGCGCTATGTTGCAGAAGTTGTTGTTGTCTTCAGCTTTGGTGAGGTATTTGCTCTGGCCGAGCCCGACGCTTATTGCGTCATTGATCTTTGCGGCGACATCCCGCATCGTGTCAGAAGCGTAAAGCATAACGCTCGCGGTTTTGCCGTCGCCCTGAGTTATCGTGAGCTTCTGCGCATCATCAAGGAGAAAGCGTCCGTCGTCGGTGTAGAACTGCTCTATCTCGCTGAGCTCGTAATCCACCATTTCGAGCCCTGAGCTTATCTCGCGCTTGGGTTTCTCTGGGGTTTCCCTAGCGGCAGGACGCTTCATGTCCTTGTACGTAACATCTGCCGAGCTGGCTCTCTCTCCATGCCCGATAGGCTCTGTCTGCTCAGCGTCAGTGAAGCCGTCAACTGTGAGGTCAAGCCCGTTCTGTATGGTGATAGTTCCGCCCTGAACACCACCGCCGCCTCCGATTGCCGCACCTTTGCCGGTGTATGCGTTTCCTTCGCCGCCCGTCGCAGTTACAGTTCCTCCGCGTATCTTTATCGTCCCTTCGTTGGGGTAATTGCTGCCCGCAGAAACTCCAGAACCTGAACCGATGCCCGCACCGCCTACGCCTCCTGTGGCAGTAACAATTCCGCCGTTGATGGTGATGTTTCCGCTGTGCCCGGGCAGCGAGCCCCCGGCACTTCCTCCGCCGATGCCAGCTCCGTACTCGCCGCCTATCGCAGTAATCGTTCCGCCGAAAATCGTGATGTCGCCAGCAGGTGAAGCTCCGCCTCCGACTGCGTAGCATGAGCCGCCGATCCCTGCTCCGTGCGTACTTCCTTCTGCGCGGAGTTTACCGGCTGTCTGGTAGTCGCCCTTCATGCTGCTTATCGTCAGGGTTGAGCCTTCGGAGGCCTGAATCGCCGAGCTGTGAGGGCCTCCCATGTTCGTGCGGAAAATGTTTTCGTTGTCGTGGTCGCCGGGGTCTATCCACAGGTCAACATCAGCACCGACCATGTCGAATGCGTACTTTGTCGCCTCAATGTGCACGTCGCGGATAATTATCGTTGCCTTGACACCGCCGTCTACCTTGATGTAGTGGCCGGTCGCTATTGTGCCGCCTGATGCGTCGAGAGTACCTATCACGCTGTAAGTTCCGTCCCCCGTGATGTGCAGGAAGCCTCCGTCATCGAACGTCCAGCCCTTGCCTGAAGTTTCGCCGAGTGTGTCCGTACCTTCAACTATGTTGATCTCAAACTCTTCGTAGCGTAGATAGGACTCTGCGTGCTGTATGCTGAAGATGTTTGTCTTCTGGACCTGCCCCTGCCCCGCGTCGTCCACGCTCACGTCGAACTGGTAGTTCCCCTCAAAGTCGCCTTCGGCGTTCCCGCCGTTCTCGCCGGTGATGTATGCCCTTACCCCGAGTTCACTCGCTGACCACTCGAGGCCGGTCTCGCCGTTGAGGAGCTTCTTCTTGTTGAACTGCGTTGTGTGCGCTGTGCGGTCAATCTCCTTCTTGAGCTGGTCTATCTCCTTCTGGATGTGCTCGCGATCCTGCTGGGTCAGTGTCCCCGTCGCCGCCTGAACTGAGAGTTCGCGCATACGGTGAAGCATTCCTGTCGTGTCCTGCAGTGCTCCTTCTGCGGTCTGAAGAAGGCTTATTCCGTCCTGAGCATTCTCAAGAGCAGTGTCGAGGCCGCTTATCTGTGCCCTCATGCTCTCGCTTATCTCCATTCCGGCTTCATCGTCGGCGGCACTGTTTATCTGGAAACCCGTAGACAGTGCCTGAATTGTCCCGTCGAGTTTCTTGCCCGTGTCCTTCATCACGTTGAAGGCACTTAACGCTGATATGTTGTGATTGATCCTCATGATCTCCTTCTCCGTCCTCTGGCTATGCCTCGTTTTTTGTTGGGATAATATTTATTGTCGGAATTTTCCGCTTCATGCTAAAGCTGAGTACCTGCCCCCTGCGTTCGTGATGAGAGCCTCCGCCTCGAGCTCCATCAGCGCGGAGTTCACGCTCACGAAGTCCTGCCCGGTCTCCCTGACGATTTCGTCTGCAGTACGCCCGCCCTGCCTCTGAAGCAATGAGTACACCGCCTGAGCATCTTCCGAGAGTTCAGGAGGTTCACCGAGCCCTAGCGACAACTGCTCACGATGACCGGCAACTGACGCAACGAACTCCTCAACGCTCACGAGAATTTTCGCCCCCTCAGCAATGAGCCTGTTAGTTCCGCCGCAAGTCTCCTCGCTGATTCGTCCCGGAACTGCCCAGAGTTCGCGGCCAAGACGTACGCACATTCTCGCTGTGTGCATCGCCCCGCCGGTCTCCGAACTCTCCACAACAACCGTCCTCCCTGAGAGTGCGGCAATGATTCTGTTGCGCTCTACGAACCTCCAGCCCTCGCCGGTTGTCCCGAAGGGGTATTCAGACACGATTGCTCCTCTCTCTGCGATGCGGCTGAACAAGTCTCTGTTCGACGAAGGATATATCACGTCGATTCCTGTCCCGAACACCGCAACAGTGAACCCATCCTCCGCGAGAGCTCCCCTGTGCCCTGCGCTGTCGACACCTGACGCACCTCCGCTGGTTACGGTTATTCCTGCGCGCGCTAAAGCCCTCCCGAGCTGCGTTGCTGTGTTCTGCCCGTATGAACTTGGCCGACGCGTCCCGACAACTGAGACCGACGGAAGCGAGATGTTCACCGTGCCTTTGACGTACAGCCCGACGGGGGGCTTGTCGAGATCAAGGAGAAGTGCCGGGTAGGTGATGTCCTTGATGGTGATGAATGATGCGCCGAAGGACTCCGTACGTTCGAGCTCCTGTTCTGCCCAGCTGTCTTTGGCGAGAAGGGAGGTGAGACGCTGCTTCTGTGAGCTCGTCATGCCCAGTTCCTCCCACAAGGAATGAGAGCCCGCGTCTTCCGGCGAGAACTCCGAGCAGAGCCGCCTGAACATCGAGCAGGGTACACCGGCGGCATTGAAGAGTAGGCCTGCTGTTGTTATGTCATACATGATATGATTAGCCTATCACAATTTTTTCGGAGGACAATTTTTTCATGGACAAGACGTTCTACATCACCACACCAATATATTACGTCAACGACATTCCGCACATAGGGCACGCCTACACGACGATAGCCTGCGACACGATGGCGCGCTACAAGCGGATGAAGGGCTACAGCGTCCGCTTCCTCACAGGGACTGACGAGCACGGGCAGAAGATTCAGGCGGCGGCAGAAGCTCAGGGCATAACTCCTCAGGCACTTGTCGACAGGATACACGTGAACTTCAAGGACTTGTGGCGTGTCCTCAACATCAGCAACGATGATTTCATCCGCACGACGGAAGAGCGGCACATCAAGGTAGTACAGGCAATGTTCGCGAAGCTGATCGAGCAGGGAGACATCTACAAGGGCACGTATTCAGGTTATTACTGCGTTCCCGACGAGACCTACGTCCCCGAAAACGCGATGGGCCCGAACAAGACCTGTCCCGACTGCGGCCGTCCTCTGACGATAATGGAGGAAGAGAGCTACTTCTTCAGAGGGAGCAAGTACGTTCCGCAGCTTATCGCGTACTACGAAGAACACATGAAGGCCGTAATTCCCTCCGTGCGCTACAACGAGATAATGAGCTTCCTCAAGGGCGGGGTAAAAGACCAGTCCGTCAGCAGAACGTCCCTGAAGTGGGGGATACCCGTGCCCGGCGACGAAAAGCACGTGATTTATGTGTGGTTCGACGCGCTCATCAACTACGCGGCGGCAATCGGCTACCTCGATGACCCGGAGATGTTCAAGAAGTGGTGGCCTCATGTCCGGCACATGGTCGGCAAGGACATCATACGCTTCCACTGCGTAATCTGGCCGCTGATGCTGCTCGCGCTCGGTCTGCCTCTTCCCGTCGAGGTTATCGCGCACGGCTGGTGGACGGTTGACGGCGAGAAGATGAGCAAGACGCGCAAGAATGTTGTTGACCCGTTCAAGATGGTCGACAGGTACGGCCTTGACCCGTTCAGGTATTTTCTTCTGCGTGAAGTGCCTTTCGGGAACGACGGCGATTTCTCGGAGCTCGCGCTTGTGGGGAGGATAAACAGCGACCTAGCCAACGACTTGGGCAACCTCCTCAACCGCACCCTTCAGATGATACAGAGCTACCGTGAAGGTGTTGTGCCTTCGTGCGTCGAACCGTCCTCAGTGTTGAGCGGCATGGCAGCTTCTACGCTGGGGCGTGTCGACGAAGCGATGAACAGCTACGCGTACAGCGAGGCACTCTCCGTAATCTGGGAGTTCATCGGTAGGGCAAACAAGTTCATTGACGAGACGATGCCGTGGAAGCTCGCGAAGGATGAAGCTCAGGCGGAGAGACTCTCATTCGTCCTGCTGAACCTGTACGAGGCACTGAGGCTCTCGGCACTGCTGATTGCTCCGACGATGCCTGACACAGCGCGGCGAATCTGGGCACAGCTCGGCCAAGAGGGCGACCCGCTGTCGATGCAGTACGACGCGTTCACGTGGGGAGACGGCAAGGGCACGGCCATCAAGAAGGCGGAAGTACTTTTCCCGCGCATAGACATCGAGCAGTGGAAGAAGGACAGAGAGGCCGAGAAAGCCCCCGTTATCCCTGAGCCCCCGCACGAAGAGGAGATAGGCATTGAGGATTTCGGCCGTGTAGAAATGCGTGTTGCTCAGGTAACGAAGTGCGAGGAGATTCCGAAGTCCAAGAAGCTCTACAAGCTCGAGGTTGATTTGGGCTACGAGAAGCGCACGGTGTGTTCCGGCATCAAGGCATTCTTCACGACAGAAGAACTCATCGGCAAGCGCGTAATCCTCGTAACGAACCTGAAACCCGCCAAGCTGATGGGCATAGAGAGCAGGGGAATGATTCTGTGTGCGTCGGTCAAGAAGGACGGCAAGTCGGAGCAGTTGACCCTGATAACGCCGGAGAAGGATATACCGTTAGGAAGTCGGGTGAGCTGATGTGCAGGGCATAAGGAAGCGTGAAATGGACTTCCTGAGTTCAGAGGCTAATCTCTGGACGGAGCAGGAAATAATCACTGAGGAGCAGGCCGGAAAGATTCTCGCGCTGTACGAGGTCAAGGAACACAGCCTGAGGAAGATTCTGCTGATTGCGGGAGCTGTCCTTCTCGTGCTGGCGTTCGTGAGCTTCATCGCGGCACACTGGCACACTCTGGGCAAGTTCTTCCGTGTCTGCGTAATCGGAGCGGGATACCTGTTGTCGATGTGCGCATACTCATTCACGGGCAGGAGCCAGACGCGCTGGGGCAGGGCATTTCTTCTTCTGGCGAGCATAATCTTCGGGGCAGGAATTTACCTGATAACCAGAATGTACAACATCAAGCTGAGTTTCTCGGAGGTTCTGGGCTGGTGGCTTGTGGAGCTGGTGTTCACGTCGCTGTTCGCGCTGGACACGTGGCAGGTGTACTTCTCGCAGGCCGTCTCTCTGGTCTATCTGGTCTGGATAAACGCAATCGACATCTTTGCGCTTGAGTTCATAGGTACATCGAGGCTTCCTCTCTCACAGTTCTTCCTGCCTCTCGAGGGCTTCGGGCTGATAGCGGCATTGTGGGTAGTCTGCAAGCGCGTGAATGACCGCACGGCGGTGAACATCAGCATGATGCTGACGCTGCTTCTGCTGGCCTCGCGAATGAGCCTGTGTTTCGGCGGAACATGGACGCTGATAATTCTTGCGCTCGCCGGAGCAGGAGCGTCGTTCTCGAAGTTCGGTGATGCGGAGATTCTGGGGCTTCTTGTTGCGGGGCTGTGCGGGTTCGTGCTGACTTGGCCGGAAGTCTGGCGGGACGGCCTCGCGTCGTGGGGAAGCGTCCTCGCTGTCGTGAGTGCGGTGTTGACTGCGTGCGTAATGGTCGTCAACATCTGGCGCGGGCACGGCGTGATAGGCGTTGTGTTCTGCGTAATGCTGGTGGTGAGGTACTTCTTCGACCAGCTGTTCGGGTACATTCCGAAGGCGTGGGGCTTCGGGCTCGCCGGACTGGCGTTCTTGATTGCGGGGATATATTCCGGCAGGAAGGCAAAAGAAGAATAACGTTATTAAGACGGGGCAGACTTCATCAATCTGCCTCGCCTTTGTTCCCGAGCTCCTTCGCGCGCGCTTCCGCCTCGCTCAAGCTCCTCTGATACTCCAGCCTGAACTTGTCCGTCGGGAAATCCTCCATGCCCGCAAGAAATATCTTCCTCCCGAACTCCTCTTCCCACTCGCTTCGCACCTTGCTTAAGTACGAAGCCATGTGCACGCTCACCTGCAGAAGGAACGCCTCCGAGTTGTTCGCGCCCGTAATCTTCCTGACGAAACGCTTTATCCTCAGCGCAATATTCTCCTCGCGCTCAACGTACCCGCAACCTCCGCAGACCGGACAGTTCCTCGTGAGCAGAGTGCGCAGGTCTGAACGTTCGCGCTTCCTCGTGAGCTCCACAAGCCCCAGCTGTGTGATGCTGAACACCCGTGCCTTGAGCCTGTCGCGGCTTACACATTCCCCGAAGTGTTTCAGGAGTTCGCGCCTGTCCTCTTCCTCTTCCATGTCAATGAAGTCCACAACCACAATCCCGCCAACTGCCCTCAGCCTCAGCTGCCGTGCTATCTCATCTGCTGCCTCTAGGTTCGTCGCTAAGACCGTGTGCCTCATGTCCGGCGCGCTGGTGAACTTGCCGGTGTTCACGTCAACCACAGTGAGTGCTTCCGTCTGGTCGATCACAAGATATGCCCCGCTCCTGAGCCAGACCTTGCGTTCGAGGGCTTCCGCAATCTCCTTCTCGATGCCGAAATACTCGAAGATAGGAGTTGTGCCGGTGTATAGCTGAAGGTTAGGCTTCTCAGGGAAAAATCTTTCCACGAACGCTTTTGCGCGCTCAAATTCGTCCGGGTCATCGACAATGATTTCGTCTATTCCGCCAGCTATCTCATCACGCAGGACTTTACCCAGCGTCCCGGTGTCGCGGTAAAGCAGGCACGGCGAGGGGATGTGCTTTGCCTTGTGTCGTATGTCCTTCCAGAGCTCGAGCAGCGAAGCCATGTCCGCCCTCAAGAGTTCTTCGCTCACACCTTCTGCGGCAGTCCTGATGACCACTCCGAAGCCGGGTGCTGAGGCCTTGAGCTGTTCGGCGATTGCGCGGAGACGTTTGCGTTCTGCGTTGTCGGCAATCCTGTGCGAGACACCGAGCTCTGAGCTTTCCGGGACAAGCACGAGCCACCTGCCGGGAACTGACACCCTCATGCTCACTCTCGGAGCTTTGTTCTGGCGTGCGTTCTTCGTTACCTGAACGATGATGTTCTGTCCGGGCTTGACTTCGTCTGTGTCGGCAATGTACATGAAGGCGTTGCGTCCTTCGCCGTTCTTGCGGCCGTGAGAGGTCAGGGCAACAAAAGCTGCGTTTATCGCGGGAAGTATCTTGTCGACGCGCGCCTTGAAGATGTCCCCCTGACGGGAGAGACGCGAGACCTTTGCGCCCCGTTCGTCGTCCTCAAAGCTGTAGTCGATGAAGACTTCTGCGAGCCGTCCGTCCTCAAGTATAGCCACTCTGGACTGTTCGTGCTCCCTGAGGTCAGCGATAATCTTCACGTCAGGCATAAATCAACACTTCGCCTTCTTGTTCGTCGTATATTCCTACCCCAACGCGTACGATGTTCATTTCGTGCCATCCTGCTATTATGTTTTCGTGAATCATGTGCCTCACCAGCCCGCCTATCGGGTTCTGCGACGGCGCGGAGAGTATCAGCCTCAGCCAGCCGTCATTGTGCTCCATCATGAAGACTGCATCACCGTAGAAGTCTCTTGCAATGCCTTCGAGTTCGAGGCCGTTAATGTTCCTGAGGAGGTATTCTGCGTGAAGGCAGAACTTGCCGAGATTGGGTGAGTCTTCGTGAGGATAGAGTGCTCCTACAATGCTTAAGCCTTCGGGAAGCGATGCGTTGAGCCGCGCGGCAATGTCCTGCGGTTCGTCACCAAACCAGACATCGACGGGTTCACGGAGTGCGACGACACCTGCGGGGAGTTCCGGGCCGAAGGATATTTTTGCTCGCGGGGAGAAGCCCTGCGTCATCATGAGCCTGAAGCCTGCCCTTGTTGCTGAACGCGAGAATATCTGCGCCAGCGCGATATGTGGCACGAAACACGCTCCGCCTCTCTTTGCGTAAATCAGACGTACTCTCATCTTGCGCACCCTATTCCGCAGGCCGCACACCCAGACAAACAATCAACCGTAAGTTCTCCGGCGTATGCTTTGTGCCTCTCCCTGAGCAGAAACTCTTTGCTGACACCAGTCTTCACGAAATCCCACGCAAGAGTCTCTGCCTCTCCTCTCTCTCGCGTAAACTCTTCCGGCTCAAGCCCGCAGTAACTGAACGCCTCGAGCCACCGCGACAGGTCAAAGTACTCCGTCCAGTTGTCGAACCTTGCTCCTGTCTGCCACGCACGCAGGATAACTTCACCCGTCCTCTTGTCGCCGCGTGATAACACTCCCTCAAGGAAGGTCTGTTCCGGCTCGTGGTATGCGGCACTTATCGCGCGGTCGTGAATCTGCGACTTTATGTGCCGTCCCTTGTCGCGGAGCTCCTCGATGGAGTTCTGGCGTTCCCATTGAAACGGCGTGTGTGCCTTCGGGACAAAACCCGACACCGACACGCTCACAGTAACTTTTCTGCGTCCCATAGAACGTCCGAGCTTCAGTATCTGGTAGGAGAGCTCGGCTATTGCGTCAAGGTCGTCGTACGTCTCCGTAGGAAGTCCCATCATGAAATACAGCTTTACCCTGTCCCATCCGCGCGAGAATATCTCCCTGAGACAGTTCATTATCATTTCTTCGTTGATGCCCTTGTTGATTACGTCCCTCATTCTCTGTGTTCCTGCTTCCGGCGCAAAAGTTATGCTCCCGTGCTTCGAGCGCAGACCCTCGAGCCTCTCCGCCAAGCCCACAGAGAAGCCGTCCATCCTGAGGCTCGGAAGACTGAGCTTCGCGCGGCGTTCGTTGAGTTCGGGCGACAGGTCGTCGATGAGCTGCTCTATCCCCGAATAGTCGCAAGAAGCCAGCGACAATAACCCGGCTTCCTCCCAGCCTGTGGTCTTGAGTATGCTGAGTATCGATGTCTTGGCCTCGTCGACCGGCCTCTCGCGTACGGGTCTGTTGACCATTCCGGCCTGGCAGAACCTGCACCCGCGCGAACATCCCCTGAAGAGTTCGACAGCCGCACGGTCATGCACAATCCCGACGCTCGGGACAATCATTGACGAGAGCGTGAATATTTCCCGTGAAATCTGACGCACCACATTGTGGGGAAAAAGAGGCACGTACATTCCCGGAAGAGAAGCAATCTGCTGCAGGCGTTCAGCTCGAGGCAGTCCCTTCGTCTCCGCGAGCACGGGCAGCAGCGACGGCAGCAACGCTTCAGCCTCTCCTACGCAGAACACGTCGATGAAGCTGCTCATGGGTTCGGGGACATATGCTCCGTAACCTCCCGCGATGACTATCGGGTCAGCCTCCGAACGCTCTGCGCTCCTTACCCTCAGGCCTGCTAGGTCTATCATCGTGAGAATGTTCGTGTAACCCGCCTCGTGAGGGAGTGTGAACGCGATAACGTCAAAGTCCTTCAGAGGCTTGCGGTGCTCCGTCGATGTAAGGGGAGTGTTTGTGCGGCGCATAAGCTCTTCCATGTCCGGCCACACGCAGTATGCCCTGTCAGCAAGATACCCGCCATCCATTCCGTAAATGAACGCCTCGATTATCTGGAAGCCGTAGTAACTCATGCCGATTTCGTACACGTCGGGGAAAGCAAGGCATATTTTGAGCCTCGAAGCATCCCACTCCGTTTTAGGGTACGGCCTCCACTCGCTCCCGGCGTAACGCGACGGACGCGATACCTGAGACATCAACGCCCATTCAGGACTGGCGAACTCCTCAAAATCTCCGGCCATTGCTCGTACCCTCCACATAAACGCTCGCCACAAGTCCCAGTGCCATAAACGTAGCAAGCAAAGAACTTCCTCCGTAGCTCAGGAACGGCAGAGGCAGCCCGGTTACTGGCGTGAAGCCTATGCTCATTCCGATGCTCTCGACCGTCTGAAACCACAGCCACGACGCTACTCCCGCAACAAGAATCTTGCTCCGCCTGTCCCTGCTTCTCGTTCCGGCCAAGATAACGCGGTACAGCAGAAGACCGAACAGGAACACGAGCAGGAGGTTGCCGATGAAGCCGAACTCCTCAGAAAAGACGCTGAAGATGAAGTCGGTGTGAGGTTCGGGGAGGAATTTCAGCTTGCTCTGCGTTCCCATCATGAAGCCCTTGCCCGCAAGTCCACCAGAACCTACGGCGATGCGCGACTGTATCACGTTGTAGCCCGCGCCGAGAGGGTCTCTCATCGGGTCAAAGAAGACAAGTATTCTGTTGCGCTGGTAGTCTTTCAGCAGGAAGAAATACATCAGCGGTCCGGCAGCAATTCCCAGCCCCACGAGACCGCCCAAGTACTTCATGGGAGTTCCGGCGGCAAGAAGCATCCCGAACGAGATCACCATGTACACGAGCGCGCTCCCTGCGTCGGGCTGAATCAGAACCAGAACAACGGGCAGCATTATCACTCCCAGTCCTGCGGAAAACGTCTTGAAGTCCAGCGGCGGGTAACGGCTGAGGAACTTCGACATCATGAGGATTATCGCTATCTTCGCGAACTCTGAGGGCTGGAAGCGTATTCCGCCGACACCTATCCAGCTCTGCGCTCCCTTGACCTTCGGCGCGAGAAGATCCGTCAGCAGCAGCATCAGCAGCATCAGCCCGAACAGCGGATAAGCTCCCTCGAGGAACTTGTGATGCCCGAACACCATGACCAGCAGCATCGCGAGAATGCTCACCACCAGCCACGCTGCCTGCTTCATCGCGTAGTCGAAGCCGCGCCCCGAAGTCCCTGCCGCCGCACTGTAGATACAGAACACCCCCCACAATGACAGCATGACCGCACAGCCAAGCATCAGCCTGTCCGTCATGATCAGGTCGTCCTTGAGGGAGGCAAAAAAGTCCTTCATCCGTTACTGCAGCTCTATGCTTCCGCGCTTTATCCTGATTACAGGGATGTTTGCCACGAGAGCTGTGGCCTGGTCGTCCTGGTCAAGGCTGATCTCTATCTTGTTGGTCTCGATGTCCATATATTTGGTCAGAACTTCCACTATCTCGTCGCGGAGATTGTCCAGAAGCTGGGGGGATATGTCCGTCCTGTCATGCATAAGCACTATCTGTAAGCGGTTCTTGGCCTTCTGGCGTGAACCCTCGCTGCCTCCTCCGAATAATTTTTTCAGGAAATCCATCGTTATCCTCCTTTATCTTTTGCGTCTGCCCGTGAAGAACTGCTTTATCTTGCTGATGAAGCCTCTCGTTGCGTAACTCTCCAGATCCATCAGAGGCACGTCATGGCCAAGAAGACGCTCCGCAATGTTCAGGTACGCCTGAGCCGCAGGAGAGTCCAGCGTCATAGTCATGGGTTCGCCGTTGTTGGTGGCGCGGATAACGCTCTCGTCTTCCGGCACAACGCCGATGAGGTCGATCGACAGCACATCGAGAATATCATCCTTCGCGAGCATGTCGCCGTCCTGAACCATGTTAGGCCTCAGACGGTTAATGATCAGGCGTATAGGGGACTTGCCCATTGATTCGAGCATCCCGATTATCCTGTCCGCGTCCCTGACTGAGGGGATTTCCGGCGTTGTAACAACAAGAGCCTCGTCAGCACCTGCGGCCGCGTTCTTGAAGCCGCCCTCTATGCCTGCGGGACAGTCCAGAAGCACGAAGTCGAAGTCCGGCCTGAGCTCCTCGCACAGAGCGACCATCTGTTCCGGGTTGACCGCGTCTTTGGTGCGGGTCTGCGCGGCGGGAAGAAGGTACAGTCCCGGCACTCTCTTGTCCTTAACGAGAGCCTGAGCCATCTTGCAGGTTTTCTCTATGACATCGATGAAGTTATACACGACTCTGTTTTCGAGGCCCATTATCACGTCGAGATTGCGCAGGCCTACATCCGCATCAACCGCAACGACTTTCTTGCCGAACTTGGCCAGAGCCGCCGCGATGTTTGCAGTGGAAGTTGTCTTGCCTACCCCGCCTTTGCCTGAGGTAGTTACTATTACACGTGCTGACATTTAGAGTTTATGCCCTCCTATAGTTTTTTCTCAGCTGAGAAGAATTTATGTTCCCGTATGACCGGCGCGCCGTCTTCAAGAGTGATTAATACTCCTTTGCGCCAGCATGTTGTGGATTTGGGATCAGCGTAACACAGTTTGTTGCCGATTCTGACCTGAGGTGTCTCGAAGCTCCCTGCCCACACGAACACGTCATCACGTCCGAACCCTCCTGCGTGGACGACTCCGAGCAGGCGGCCTGCGACAATGACGCTTCCTCCGGCCTTGACCTCCGCGCCGGGATTCAGGTGCCCCCACACGAGGACATCGCCGTCGGTCTCGATTCTCTGGCCGCTCCTCATGGACGTGTAGACCACGCGGAGTTCGGGAGCGCGGATGAGTTCGGGGGGAGTTTCGGGCTTGGGAGCGTTGTCGATCTCCTGCATTGGCTCTGTCGTACACAGTCCGGCGGCCTTGAAGAGTGAGACGCTGTTCTGGTTGCTCGACAGCCAAGCGAGAATCTTCAGCCCCTTCTCCCACACGACGCTCTGAAGCATGTTGAGCACGAGACGGCGGGAACACTCGCGGCTTCCGAAGTCGAAGACCATTCCCTGACTGTCAGAGAGCTTGTAGACGCTTGACGGTATCCCGACGAGCGTGTCGAACAGTTCCTTCTCCGTCAAGGTCTCAGGCAGGTTGAACTTTATGCCGTAGTGAGTCCTCTCAGGTTTCGGCTGAGCTCCGGGCCTCTTGATTTTGCGCAAAAGATTCAAATTGGGTATCTTCATCGTTAGGTCATCATGTCAAAAAATTTTGTGTGCTGGTGTAATGTTATGTGAATGCTGAAATTTTGCAAGTGTTAATTTCTAGTGAGACAGCAAATACGCTAACAATTCCCCGACCATAGGACCGGCTACCGAGCTCCCGTGCTTGCCGCCTTCAACCACAGCTACCGCAACATACTTCGGAGCTTCCGCAGGAGCATAGCCCGCAAAAAGTGCGTGGTCATCACCGTGAGAGTTCTGCGCCGTTCCTGTCTTGCCCGCAACGTGAACACCGAAACGCCCCGCACGCGAGCCCGTGCCCCTGCTCACGACAGCTTCAAGCCCCTTCTGTACAATAGCCAGCTTCGCGGGGTTCAGGCCGATGTTCTCGGGAGTCTTGTAGCCTTTTGCGTTGAGGTGAGGAGTAACCATCTTCCCGCCGTTCGCAACAGCAGCATAGACTCTCGCAATCTGCAAAGGAGTCATGAGCATATAGCCCTGCCCTATCGAGTAGTTCACAGTGTCGCCGCTTCCCCAAGCCCTGCCGAAACGGCGCATCTTCCATTCATCTCCGGCTATGTTTCCGCCGCTCTCGCCCGGAAGGTCAATTCCTGTAGGCTCTCCCAAGTGAAACTTTTTCCCCCACTTTATGAGCCGCTCAATCCCTGTCCTCAGTCCTACCTGATAATAGAACACGTCGCACGAATGCTGAAGCCCGCCGATAACGTTCAGGCTTCCGTGCCCAGAATGCTTCCAACACTTGAACAGGTGCGTACCCATTCTGAGGCCTCCCCTGCAGGCAATCATTGTGCTCTGGGTTATCGTGCCTTCCTCGAGCGCGGCGATCGACATGAAGGCCTTGAACGTCGACGCAGGGGGGTACACTCCCGCAATGGCTCTGTTGAGCATGGGACGTGCAGGGTCGTTAATGAGTGCGTTCCACTCGCGGCCGGAAACTCCCCACGCTAAGGGGTTGTTGTCGTAAACGGGGTTTGAGGCCAGCGCGAGGACTTCACCGGTGTTGACATCCATTGCGACAATCGCACCCTTCCAGTCCTTGAGGAGTTCGACGGCCAGCTTCTGCGCCCCCATGTCAAGCGTGAGGTGAATGTCCTCTCCCTTGACGGCGGGGTTAGCGTCGAGAGTGCGGATTCTTCTGCCCCTCGCGTCAACCTCCAGGGACTCTTGGCCGGGCGAACCGCGAAGTTCTGCCTCGTATGCCCGCTCAATCCCCGACTTGCCGATGAGGTCGCCTCCGACGTAGCCTTCGTCCGAACGTGCCTTGAGCTCACTCTCCGAGATTTCGCCGACGTAACCCAAAACGTTCGCGGCCGTGCTTCCTGCGGGGTAAGTCCTCCGCCACACGCTCAGCGGGAAGAGTTCGCGCGGAAAGTCATAGTCCGCTACGAGTTCCGCCATCTGCGTCATCGTGAGGTTGGGGACGATCTTCATCACGCGGTAAGGTGCTAACCTCTGTTGCTTGATGGTCTTCTCGAGGTCAGCGACGCTCATCGGGATGCCGTGCCTCATGAGAATCTTGCTGAGGTGCTCGAGCTTCTCGGGGGTATTGAGGTCGAGGGGGTAGCCCATTATGCTGAAGGTAGTGTCGTTGACGGCCAGAGGTACGCCGTTGCGGTCGAAGATTTCGCCTCTTGGTGCGGCGAAACGTATCAGACGAAGCCTGTTGTTGTGCGCGAGGCGTATATACTTGTCGCCTTGCCTGATCTGACAGAAGTACAGCCCGCCGACGAGAATAGCCAGAATCAGAAACATAAGATACCTGAAGTTGTTTAGCCTGCTGTCCAATAATTCCATGCCGTGAAAATCTCCTGTAATCTAGACTTTGCTGTTCCTGACATGACGCAGATAAACATACATGCTGAAGAGTATTGCGGGCAGTGAGTACATCTGCTGCATGAGAAAGAAATTCCAGCCCGCCGCCCATCCGAGTATCAGGACGGGAAGCATCGGTGGCACAAGCTGCGAGACCTCGAACAGCCCGAAGACCAGAAAGCTCGTCCCGCTCGCCCGACCCTGCGGAGGAATCATCCCCCAGACCTGAATCACGACCACCACCACAATAACATAGCCCAGCGTGAAGAAGCCGGGTATTCCGACCCACCGCAAGTCCCAGAGTATTCCGCCAGCCCACGCCGCCCATATTGCCCACAAGGAATCCTCGCTACCTTCGTCGGTCAGGAGCTTGTAGACGATGCCGAGCATGAACAGTCCTGGAAGCTGCATTCCGCCGCCGGTGAAGACGGTCAGCAGGTCCTGAACGAGCCACAAGATAACCAGCGTCATCGTTCAGTAGCTCACGGTGTAGAAGCCTGACATGTCTGCGCCGGGTTCTACTCTGTACGTCGTATAGCCGTCAACACCGGCCATGAGCTCACCGGCAATCTGTCCTATGGGAAGCCCGGGCGGGAGCTGTTCGCCAATCATCGCGGTGCTGACCTTCATTCCGGCTCTCACTCCTCTTCCTGCAGGAATATACCGCAAGAGCACCGCACCTGTCCCGTCTCCGGCAACGACTCCGAGTTCGCGGGTCTCCTCGATTACCGCAGGAATCATGAACGACGGCGAAGTGATTAACTCAGCCCACGAGGACATTGCGGAAACGGAGCTTATCCGTCCGACGAGATAACCTCTGCTGAAGACAGGCAGCCCCTGCGTAATCTTGTCCTGTCCGCCTCTGTCTATGCGGATCTCGCTCCACCAGGACATGGGCGAACGCAGAGTTACACGGGCAGTACGTGCCTCGCTGTCCGCAGAGGTGTAGACGCTCTCCCCCGCGAACTTGGCCAAGTCAAGGCGCAGGCGGGCATTCTCGTTCTTTAGGCGCGAGACTTCCTCGTTGAGCTTGTCCACGTCGGACGAACGGGACTTCCAGCCGAGATATATATCTCTCAGGACTACGGCAGGATACTCGGGAATGAAGAGAATGCTTCCCCACAGGTCAACGATGTCCTTCATTACTCCGAGCCCCGAACTTACGCCCAGAAGGAACACACCGAGAATAAGGGCAGTAAGCCCGTGAACAAGCTCACGTGTGGTGCTGCGAGTGTTGTCCATCAGCGTGAACCGCGCTCAACCGACATGAGCACGCGGCGCATCGTCCCGAGATTGTCGAGAATCTTGCCGACACCCAACGCTACGGAGTTCAGGGGCTGTTCTGCGACGATTACGGGGGTGTTTATGGCTCTGGATAGCCTCTCGCTGAAGCCCCGCATCAACGCAACGCCGCCCGTGAGGATTATTCCTCTGTCGACGACATCTTTGGCGAGTTCGGGTGGCATCTTCTCGAGCGCAACCTTGACCATGTCTTCAATGCCCGTGAAGATGGGCTCCATTGCCTCGCGAACCTCGACTGACGAAATCGTGTCGCTCTTCGGAAGGCCGCCCGACAAGTCCCGTCCCTTGACGTTCATCTCGAGTTCTGAGGCAAGCGGAAGAGCACTCCCTATCGTGTTCTTGACCTCCTCAGCTGTACTCTCGCCGATAAGCAGGGCATAGCGTGAACGCACCATCGCAATTATTGTGTTGTCCATCATCTTGCCGGCAGTTCGGAGAGAGCTTGTTACGACGATTCCGCCGAGAGAAATCACGCTGACTTCGCTCGTTCCGCCGCCTATGTCGATAACCATGCAGCCATTGGGCTTGTCGATGGGAAGTCCCACCCCCAGTGCCGCACTTATCGGCTCTTCGACGACGTATGCTTCACTTGCTCCTGCTCCGAGCGTCGCATCAATTACAGCTTTGCGTTCAACCTCCGTAACTTCTGCTGGTATCGAGATTACTACGCGCGGATGAACCATGAAGGTATTGCTGGAACTTACGCGCTTTATGCAGTAGCGTATGAGCTCCTGCGTCATGTCGAAGTTCGCGATGACTCCGCCTTCAAGAGGCCATATCGCGTCAATCCCTGCCGGAACTTTCCCCGACATTGCTTTTGCGTCCGAACCCACAGCTATAACGTCGAACCCCTCGCCTCTCGGCCTTCTCTTAACGGCGACTGCAGAAGGTTCGCTGAAGACTATTCCTTTGTCCTTGACGTAGACTACTATATTTGACGAGCCGAGATCTATTCCTACGTCCATGCCTAACATGCCTGATAACAGCTTGAACATTGTGCGGTGCTTCTCCTATCTCGGCCAGTACGGATTCATTTCGCGTTCCGCCGCAATGCTGGTGTCCGGGCCGTGTCCGGGAAGGACGTGCAGGCCGTCAGGCAGGGTGTCGAGCCGTCGGAGCGAGGCCTCAAGTTTCAGGTCGTCTCCGCCCTCGAGGTCAGTGCGCCCGACGCTCTGCGCAAAGAGAGTATCCCCCGACAGCAGGACGTGATGCCCCTCTTTGTCCGTAACCATGTAGCACACGCTGCCTTCTGTGTGGCCGGGTGTCTCCATGACCTTGATTGTGTAGCCGGGAAACTCGATAACTCTGCCTTCCTCGACCTCCTTGAAGTTCGCTAAGCCCTTGCACTTCACCCCGAGCAGTGCCTGAAGGCGTGTTGACGGGTGAGCGAGGCTGAACGCATCACGCGCACCAATATAGACGTTGTCCCCGACGTAGTCCGTGAGTTCGTGGATGCCGGCGATGTGGTCTATGTGTCCGTGCGTCAGCAGAACCATCGTGAGCTTCAGGCCGTGTTCCGCGATGAAGTCCCTGACCTCTTGGGTGTCGCCGCCCGGGTCGACAAAGAATGCTTCTCTGGTTTCGTCGTCCCAGAACAGATAGCCGTTCGTCCACAATGCTCCCAATGGGAAACTCTTATAGTTCATGAAAATAATTTATCCTTTCTGCGGTGAATCTATTATAAACGTAAGCGGGCCGTCATTGATAATTTCCACTTCCATGTCCGCACCGAACTCACCAGTTGAGACTTTCTTGAGGCCAAGCCCCCGCACCTTCTCCACAAAATAATTGTAGAGCCTCTCTGCCTCGTCAGGTTTCGCGGCATCAGTGAAGCCCGGCCTTCTGCCCTTGCACGAAGCATACAGCGAGAACTGCGACACCAGCAGAACTTCGCCGTTAATGTCCTTAAGCGACAGGTTGATTTTGCCGTTCTCGTCCGAAAATATGCGGAGGTTGATGATTTTGTCGGCCAGCCAGTCTGCGTCCTTCTCGGTGTCTCCGTGAGTTACGCCGATCAGCACGCACATTCCCTGAGCTATCTCGCGGCGGTCATTGCCTTCAATGGTAACCGCGCTCCTCTTTACCCTCTGAATTACGAGCCTCATAAGTTTACCCCCTTACGACTTCGATAATGCCTCTGACTTCATTGAGCCTTGCCATCGCGGAATACAGGTGCTCGAGGCTGCGCACGCTGAGTTCTGCCTTGATGCGCATCAGGCTGTTGCCTACCATTCTCCTCTTGATGCCGATAACGCTCGTCCCGTCGAGGCTTAATGCGTGAGTTGCGTCCGCTACAAGGTCTTCGCGTGCAATGCCCTCCGCCTTCAGCCTCACAGTGTAGAGGCCTCCCCTGCGGTTAGGGTTGCCTTCGTCGTCGTTGTGTGCCGCCCACTCGACGCGGATTTTTCTGTCGCGCTTGATGGTCTTGATTACGCGGCAGCCTTTGCGGTGAATCGTGATCCCCCTGCGTTCCGAAGCGTAGCCCACGATGTCGTCGCCCGGAACAGGCGTGCAGCATCCCGCGAGAGTTACGCTGACACCGCTTTCGCCCTCGACGAGAATATCACTCTTGCCGTCGCGCCGTCTGACTTCGGGGCGGTTCTCGAGCTCTGCGGGAGTTATCTGCTGTGCGACGGTGTGGTGCTGAAGGTACGTTAGAGAGAGTTGCTGTGCCGCTTCGCCCGGACCGAGCGACCCTGCTCCTACAGACAGAAGCTGCTCGTCAATGTTGCCGAAGTCCTCGCGCGTAACATCAGGGAAATTCCGCCGTTTGAGCTCGCGCTCTATGAGCTTCCAGCCCCGCTCTATCTTCTCCTCGCGGTCTGCCTTCTCTGCCTGCCTGAAGTAGCTCTTGATTTTCGCCTTCGTCTTGGCCGAACTCACCATCTTGAGCCAGTCCTGAGACGGAGAACCGTTCGGCGACGTGAGAATCTTCACCATGTCTCCGCTGTGAAGCTGTGTGTTCAGCGGGACAATCCGGCCGTTAATCATCGCACCGGCGCAGTGATGCCCAACCTCCGTGTGAACTGCATACGCGAAATCCAGCGTCGTCGAGCCGTTGGGCAGAATCATCGGCTTTCCGTCCGGCGTGAAGACGTAGAGCTCGCTCGTCAGGAGAATGTCGTTCTTCAGCACGTCCATAAACTCCTGAGAGTCTCCGTCCTGCCCGGCCTCTAGTGCCTGTCGTACCCACATCAATTTTGCGTCCAGACCCTTGATGGCTCTCTTGCTGCTGCCGGACTTGTACACCCAGTGCGCCGCTATGCCGTACTCCGCAAAGTGATTCATCTCGTAGGTTCGTATCTGCACCTCGAGCGGCACTCCGAACGCCATCACTGTTGTGTGAAGCGACTGGTACATGTTGCTCTTCGGCGTGGCTATGTAGTCGTCGAACTGTCCGGGTATCGGAACCCACAGAGCGTGAACGATTCCAAGAACGGAATAGCAGGTAGTTACGTCGGCAACAAGCACCCTGACCGCAAGAATGTCGTAAAGCTCCTCGAAGGAGAGCTTCTTCCTCTGCATCTTCTCGTAAATGCTGTAGTAGTGCTTCGAGCGTCCCTTTATGCGGCAGGGGATGTTCTCCTTCATGAGACGTTCCTCAAGCATCGTCTGAGCCTTCTCGATGACTTCCTCCATCTTCGGAAGACGCCGCTTTACCCTACGAACGATCTCGTTATACACGTCGGGCTGAAGGTACTTGAACGACAAGTCTTCCAGCTCGCGCTTCAGGTGGTAGATACCCAGCTTGTGGGCAAGAGGAGCGTATATCTCCATCGTCTCGAGGGCTATCCTCTGCTGCTTGTCCGGCCTCATAACGTCGAGCGTCCTCATGTTGTGAAGCCGGTCAGCCAGCTTTATGAGCACCACTCGTATATCCTGCGCCATAACGAGAAACATCTTGCGCAGGTTCTCGCCCGTAATGTCATCGCGCGACATGAACTCCTTGACCTGCTCGCGTGCAAGTTTCGTTACGCCGTCGACGAGCATTTCTACATCAGAGCCGAATTTTTCCCGAAGTTCATCGTGGCTTACTTCCGTGTCCTCTAACGTGTCGTGAAGCAGTGCGGCTTCCAGTGTCGCCATGTCGAGCCTCATACCTGCAAGGATAAGGGCTGCGTTCACGGGGTGGATGATGTACGGGTCGCCCGACTTCCTGAACTGGTCTTTGTGCGCAACCGCAGAGAACACGAAGGCTTCACCGAGCTGCTGCATCTGTTCGGGAGTGAGCGAGAGCATTGCCCGTGCCCAAAGTTCCTGCCAGACAGAACGCACGCCTTCCTGCTGGCATTGTTCCGGGATACGCGAGAAGTATTCATCACGCAGAGAATACATGTCGCGCAAGAAGTTCGACGGTTCATCGACTATCGACGGAACGCTGTTGATGATGGACGAGAAAGTATCCTGGCCGCTGTCAATTGTCTCTATATTATCCGGCACAACTACGCGCCTCCTTCCGTAACGGCACAGTCAAGGATAAACTGTAACTGTTCCTCATTCCTCCAGTAGTCAAGTCTTGGGTGGTATATCCATCCCCTTACCCCGCGCCCCATAAGTTCCGCGACATCACGCGCGCTCGTGTTGAAGGCAAGAAGCCTCTTGTTGTGCACGAGAATATAGCTGTGTTTGCCTTCTTTGCCCATCGGGTTAATCTCTGTGCTTGGGTTGATGTCAGTGTAGAACTTAGGGGAAGGGTTGCTGTTGCCGAATGGGCCGAGTGCCGAGACAGCCCGCCAGTCGGAGATAGAGATGTCTGACGGCGAAATGCTGATGACCGGCGTAACTCCCTCCGGCTTTATCTCAATGTCAGTGAGCATACGTTCAAGCTCGTTGCAGACTTCGCGCCAGTTCTCAATGAGCACGGAGAACCCTGCGGCATACTTGTGCCCGCCCCAAGCATCGAGCTTCGGCGCAATCTCCCGCAGTATACCCACAGCATCCCCGCCCTCAGGCACTCTCAGCGTCCCGCGAATAACCTTCGAGCCTACAGGAGCAGCAAGCACAATCGGCCTGTTGTACTGCGCGCAGATTCTGCTGGCAACGCCGCTTAGTACTCCGATAGGCCACGACTCGTTGTAGAGGACGTTGTGTTTCACCCTGCCGGTCAGAATCCCGTTGTCTATCTCGTGGGCAATATTCTCGGTGAGGCTCTGCCGTTTGCGGTTGATTCGCGTGAGGTCGTTCACGCAGGCGTAGACGGCATCGCTGCTTCCTGCACCTAGAAGCGCGCGGACTCCTGTGTCTGCGGTGGCGATCCGTCCGGGAGCGTTGAGGCAGGGGATTACTCTCATCGAGAGGTGCTCTTCCGTGAGCTGTGCTTTGTTGATGCTGAGGCAGTCGAACAATGCGGCGAGGCCTCGTCGCGGGTTGCTGCGCATGAGGTTCATCCCGTAGCGTACGATGGAGCGGTTGAGGTTGTGCAGGGGCATACAGTCAGCGATTGTTGCGAGGGCGGCGAGGTCTACTTCGTACTGAAGGAACTGCTTCGAGACGATGTTCTCCTTCCACGCCCAGCACCACAGAACGGCCGTCGCGCAAATCTTTTGGTGGTCGCCCGCGTCCATGTTAATGCTGGGATTGACGATCGTCGGTATCGTTATCGGTGCAGAGACCGAGTGATGGTCGAACACAAAGATGTTGATTCCGGCCTTCCTGAGCTTCTCGAGCATCTCGGAGTCATTAGTCCCGCAGTCTACCACTATGAGGGTGCTGCAGCCAGTGCCTGCGATTTTGTCGAGCACTCCGGCATTGAGACCGTAGCCGTGAACGTCCCTTCGCGGAATGAAGTACCGTACCTGCGCGGCCTTGTTGCGGAAAATCTCCATCGCCAGAACAGTAGAGCTTATGCCGTCAGTGTCGTAATCCCCGTAAACCAAGACGTTCCCGAATGAGCTTTTGGACTCCCAAAGTTTTCTGGCTTCTGCGCTTGCTGTCCCCAAGTCGAGTGTCTCCATCTGCTTCACGAAGTCCGGGTGAATCCACTCTCGCAGTACGTCAATGTCCTCCGTGCCCTTGAGCATCTCGAGGACTCCTGCGGCGAGTTCCGGGCATGATAGTTCGCTGGCTAGCTGCCGCGTGTAGTCGCCGGGCTGGTAAATCTTGAGGTCAGAGATTAAGCATGTAGGGAGCATCTCTTCCCCGCCTCCCTTCTGCGCAAGAAGTAACCCTGCAGAATCTCCAGGCACTCGGTCTCCATTATGCCGGCTCTGACTTCGCACGTGTGGTTAAGGCGCGAGTCATGAAGAATGTTGTAGAGTGTCCCTCCTGCTCCGCTCCTGTAGTTTTTCGCGCCGTAGACTACCCGCGAGACACGGGCGTTGACGCACGCACCGGCACACATCGGGCAGGGCTCAAGGGTAACGTACAGCGTACAGCCGGACAAGTTCCAGTGCCCGAGCTTCCGGCAGGCCGAACGTATCGCGATGATCTCGGCGTGCCCTGTCGGGTCGTCAGCCTTCGTGTCGCTCCCTGAGGCAAGTACAGCACCGTCCTTCACCAGCAGTGCCCCGACGGGAACATCTCCGCGCGACAGTGCATTCTGTGCCTCGTCGAGTGCAGTCCGCATGTAGCAATAGTCTTCAGATGTCATGAACTGCTAATCATCTCCCAGTTGTTAATGGTTTGAGTTTGAGGGATATTATACACGCCGGACAGACTGGCTTAGTGTGGTATCATACGGGGCAAATTTTTCGAAGGGAGAAATCTTCTGCTATGGCATATTATTACAGCGAACCGTCTCACACATTCTCCGAGTACCTGCTTATTCCGACGTACTCATCAGCTGAATGCGTGCCGTCAAACGTCTCACTAAGGACTCCCTTATGCAAGTTCAGGAAGGGAGAAGAATCGCCGCTCTCAATCAACATACCGTTAATCAGTGCATGCATGCAGTCAGTCTCCGACGACACGATGGCAATTGCTCTGGCGCGTGAAGGCGGAATAGCTTTCATCTACTGTTCGCAGCCCGTCGAGAAGCAGGCCGAGATGGTCGCCCGTGTGAAACGCTACAAGGCCGGTTTTGTCGCCAATGACTCAGCCATCAGCCCGGAGCAGACTTTGGCGGACGTTCTTGCCCTCAAGGAACAGACAGGACACACAACCGTAGCAGTAACGCACGACGGCTCAACGACCGGCAAGCTCTTGGGCATCATCACGAGCCGGGACTACAGGGTGAGCCGCACTCCCCTCGACACGAAGGTGAGGGACTTCATGACTCCGACGGACAAGCTGATCTTTGCGCACGACGGGCTGAACCTCAGCGAGGCGAACGACATTCTGTGGGCGAACAAGCTCAACGCGCTTCCTGTTGTCGACGCAGATGGCAACATGGTAGCGTTCGTGTTCAGGAAGGATTACGACATGCACAAGGAGAACCCGTTAGAGCTCCTCGACGACCAGAAGCGTTACATGACGGGAGCAGGCATCAACACGCGCGACTATGCGGAGAGAGTTCCTGCGCTCGTGAATGCGGGAGCTGATGTGCTGTGCATAGATTCTTCTGAGGGCTTCACCGAGTGGCAGAGGAGGACGCTCAGGTGGATACGCGAGAATTACGGCGACAGCGTGAAGGTAGGCGGAGGGAATGTAGTTGACGCTGACGGTTTCAGGTTCTTGGCCGAAGCGGGAGCGGACTTCGTGAAGATAGGTATAGGCGGCGGGTCAATCTGCATCACGCGCGAGGCGAAAGGTATCGGGCGCGGGCAGGCTACGTCAGTGATAGAGGTTGCGAGGGCAAGGGACGAGTATTTTGCTGAGACGGGAATCTACGTGCCGATATGTTCGGACGGCGGGATAGTGATGGACTACCACATAACTCTTGCGCTGGCGATGGGCGCGGACTTCTGCATGCTGGGAAGGTACTTTGCGCGGTTCGACGAGAGTCCGACAAATCGCGTGATGGTGAACGGCAACTACGTGAAGGAGTACTGGGGAGAAGGAAGCTCGAGAGCAAGGAACTGGCAGCGTTACGACTCAGGGGATTCGTCGCAGGCGAAGCTGTCGTTTGAAGAGGGAGTAGACAGCTACGTACCTTATGCGGGAAGCCTGCGGGACAACGTGAGCGAGACGCTGAGCAAGATACGTTCAACGTTCTGCAACTGCGGAGCACTGACGCTCGCGGAGATGAGGGAGAAGGCGAAACTGACACTCGTATCACCCGTAACACTTATGGAGGGCGGAGCGCACGACGTAATCATGAAGGAAGCAGTAAGACGGAGCAAGTAAGAATGAGAAAAATTCCCCCTGTACGAGAAATGCAGGGGGAATAATTTTAGCGTAGGTTAGTTCTGTCTGCGGATGACAAGCTCGCCGAAGAGCAGACACGCCAGAGTTACAGCACCGCCGAGCCCCACAATGTACCACTGGGACTGCATAGCCAGAGGAGGAAGGATAGCCGCGAAGGTTGACGTGAAAGGTGTAGTTACTCCGATCGCGAACCCGAACGCCTTCCAGCTGTCGGACTTTGACGAAGGGTCAACGCATCTCGCGAGTGCCAGGCCGCTGGGGGTTGAGCCGTGCCCCTGACCGAAAGCCATCAGGCCGAGTTCGAACCATTCACGTTTTAGCCAGCGTCTAACGAGGAACATGCACACAAACGACATCAGAAGGATAATCACAACCATGTGAAGCAGTATCGGCACAAAGAATGACGCAAACAGTTTGAGGTTCAGGGTAGCGGTTGCCGAGCACACGCAGATTTCCAGAGCAACGCCGCCGATGTTCTTGATGCCCTCAAGGTCAGCATAAGTGTCTGTGTGAGTCTTCCTCATGATGTACCAGACTATGAACGCGCCGACTATGCCGTAGAGCAGGGCGGGAATTGTCTTCATTACGGAGGCGAATGCAGGGATAGGCACAAGAGCTAATGACTTGAAGAGTTTTTCGCCGATGAACATGCACAGCAGGACAATCGCTAACTGAAGGGCGAGGCCGTTCACGACATCAGATGACACAGTCCCGACACCGAGAGACCTTCTTTCGCTCTCAGGCAGCAGTACCGGCGCATCTCCCGTGCTTGCCTTCTCCTTAGTGTACGACGACCAGCCTAACCTTGCGCCGATGTTCACCCAGACCATTCCGGCGAGCATTGCAACGATGAGGCCGAGAGTTGCCATGATGATGCCGAGCCCTAACATTCCGGAGTTGCCCATCTCCTCAAAGATTGTTCCGGCAGTCGTAGCCGCGCCGTGTCCGCCCCAGTAGGTATATATCGCCATCATTCCCCAAGCGTAAGGCATATCGGGCCAGTGCTTGGAGAGGAATATACCTGCGAGCGTACCTATTATCATCTGTGAAAAGTACGTGAGGAAGATTAGATTAACAGCACCCGCATACTTCTTGAGCGTCTCCTTGTTAATCATCGAGCCGAAGATTGCCGTAGTCAGAACGACGTTAATCATGGGTGTCGCCATTCCCGCCCAAGTTTTGGGGATGTCAATCCAGCCCAAAACCTGCGGACCGAGTATCAGCGCAACCGCACCGCCGATTAATCCTGCAGGGAGGAAGAGATTCTTGAGGGGCTTGCAGATTCTCAGCAGGAAGACTCCCAGAAGAAGGAACACCATCAGCAGAGCAAGGTCATTGACCGCAACCGTAAACACCTGTCCGAACGCTACATTAGTCATAGTTTCCGCCTCCTCTTAATTACTTCAGCGAGTCCGCAACCTTCTCGACGAGTTCACGTGAAGGGTTCTTGCGGTCCTCTTTCGACACCTCAAGGATTAACTTGTACAGCGACACGCCCTTAGTCTCCGCAACTTCCTTGAACATCTTTGTGAAGCTGGAGTGCGCACCTGCGAGGCCAAGAATCAGGTCGAAGGGTTTTACTGCAACGTGATAGCTGTACGCTTCCATAGCTGGGATTAATTCCTTGTCCTCGAAGTCGAGCATTGCCATGAGGTCAACGTCCTGAAGAAGCCCGAGCCTCTGGAAAGCCGCCGCCGCAAGTTCAGTCGCGCAGTTTCCGGCACTTCTTGCCATTCCGAGAAGCCCGCAGTCGAACACGTCAGCACCTGCCTCATGAGCCGCGAGGGCATTAGCTACGGACAGCCCCAGATTGTTATGGCCGTGAAACGCTACGGGAATCTTCACGCTGGCTTTGAGAGCCTTGACGTAAGCACCGGCATCCTGCGGCATCATCGTACCGGCGGAGTCCATAACCGTAACTTCATCGAGCCCGCAACTTTCGAGCATTGCGGCTTCTTCTGCGAGTTCGTCGGGAGTCGACACATAAGCCTTCATCATCGAGAACCTGCAGATCATTCCGGCATCCTTTACGCGCTTGATGGCATCACAAGCATTTTTGCCGTCGCCTGCGTTTGCCCCGACGCGCAGGAACTTAAGGCCGTAACTCTTCGCGAGGCTGACGTTCTCAGCTGTGCCATTCTTCCAACCCATGAACATACCTATTTCCGCCTGAGGCAGGAAGGGCTGTATGACTTCAAGATATTCTTTGTCGGTACAGGGAGCTATTGAGCTGTTCGCCTCGTATGAGCCGATGCCCGTGCAGTTGCCCATCTCGATGACGCGGACATTACTGCGGATAAGCCCTCTGATTATCATTGCGGTCATCTCTGCGTTGAAACCGCGTCCAACGACGTTTCCGCCGTCCCTAAGCGTGCAGTCAAGTAACTTCATTGTTTTACCCTCCTCTGTGATTTACGCGACTCTGTGAGCGGGTTCTCCTCCGCCCAGAACCTTGATGACTTCCTCTACAACTTCCATTCCCATGCGGTAAAGTGCCTCTTCTGCACACGCGCCGATGTGCGGAGTCCCCACGAAGTTATCAAGCTCGAATAAGTTAGTGTTCTGGCGGGTAGGGGGTTCTGCGACGAAGGCATCACACGCGGCGGCTCTGAGCTTTCCGGCCTTGAGTGCGTGATACAGGTCTTCCTCGTTGACGATCCCGCCTCTTGCGGCATTAACGAGGATTGCACCCTTCCTGAAACAGTCGAAGGTGTCTCCTGCGATGAGATTCCTTGTCGAGTCGGTGAGTGGAACGCTGACGTTCACGATGTCAGAATTTGCGATGAGCTCCTGAACTGTCTCGTATTTCTCGTAGCCGAACTTTGCCATGACTTCACGCGAAACATACGGGTCATAGCCGATTACCTTAACGCCGAATCCATTGCGGAGAATTTCTGCTGCTCTGCGGGCAATGTTGCCTGTTCCTACGAGGCCGAGCGTCTTTCCAGTAAGCTCCATACCTGTCATCTCGGCGGGAGCAATCTTCTTGAACGCTCCGCCCTGCGTCTTGTTGTGCGCAAGAGTGATGTTGCGCGAGATGTCCAGCATCAGCCCGACGATGAGTTCTGCGACGGAGTTGCTGTTTGCGCTGGGAGTGTTGAGGACGGTGATGCCGCGTTTCTTGGCCTCATCGAGGTCGATGGTGTTGCAGCCGACTCCGTGCTTGCCGATTACCTTAAGGTTCTTGCAGGTGTCCATTACCGTAGCGTTCACTTCAAAAACTCTCAGGATGATAGCTTCTACTTCATCTGCTCTGTCGAAATTGTCAACGACAGAACAATTCTTCCTGAGGAGCTCCAAAGCGTCAGGATGTATGTACTCGCTTAAGAATACTGACATTGATGCTTCCTCCATGTATTAGATTGTGTGCGGGAAATGTTGTAACGTTTACTTCATGTTTAGAATTATACATGTAGTTAATATTTTGCGCAATACTTTAAACGAAATTTTTGCTACAAATTTTCATGAGCGTGTGTGCACAAAAAAAGTCCCTGCGTTCGAGGGACTCTGTATCGGAAAAAGGGTTATGCGTCTATTCGCTGGTAGGCTGTGAGTTCGTCTCGCTCGTCGAGGCGTGATTTGTAGTCAACTTCCTGGCCGGTAAGTATGAGGATGTATTCAGAGAGTGCCGCCGCACCTAAGACTGAGTGAAAGAAGCTCATTCCTGCGGTTGAGACGTAAAGCACCGTATCTGTGTACTGCTTCAACGGTTCAGGAAACTCGTTAGTGATGAGGCAGACCCTTGCGCCGTTCTTCTTGGCGGTCTCGAGATATTTTGCGTCGGTCTTGTAGTAGCGCGAGAACACGAACATTATCACCGCGTCGCCCGCATCAACGTCCTGCATCCTGCTGAGGGACATACCTTCGCTGTCGTCAAGGTAAAACACGTTCGGGAGCATGAAGGTCAATGTTCTGCTGAAAGTCAGCGCAAGCCCCCTGCATCCTCTGAGGCCGATAATGTACTTGTGCTTTGCGGATGTCAGAGCTTCAACTACCTTGTGAATGTCCTCCGGGCTGTTGGTGAAAGCTGATAACATGTTCTGCTGGATGAATGCCTGAAACTGTATCATAGGGTCAATGCGCTGAAATTTCTGGCTGCTCTGCGTCATTCTCTCTCCGAGCGAAAGTCCCGCAAACGAGTTTTCTACAAGCATGTTATAGACGTGAGCTTTGAGATCCTTGAAGCCCTCGTAGCCGATAATCCTGCAGAAGCGAATCACTGATGCATCACTAACGCCGATTTCACGCGCAACGTCCTGCGAGGACATTCCGGCTAATTTCTCCTGATTGTTCAGGAAGTAATCCGCCATCTTCTGCTGAAGTTTCGTGAATTTCGTGTGCCGAAGCCTGTCCGTTAATGTTCCTGTTATGGTAATTTTGGGTTGCCTCCTAATGAAGATTTGAGCGTCTACGATTCTACAGGAACATCATGAACGCCGCAAAGCTCATCCCCGCCGTAACAGCAATCACCCTCAGCGGAGCAAGCCGGAAATAGTTGCACAAGCACCACACGAGAGTTCCCGTGCCGATCCACGCGGTAAAGTAATTCCAGCCCATCGAGTAAGGGACAGCTTCCGCGACGCAGTCAGCCGCTTTCTCCCAGAGCAGGAAGCCGCCTTCCGCCGCGAGCACAGCATAACGCACGCCCAGAAGCCGCAGAGCTCCCAACGCAGAAGCAATAGTGAGAGCAAACGTGAAGTATATCGGCGCAATGACATTCAGCACTATTCCAACAATAACAACTTCGCCGAAGGTACTGCTGACCTGCGGAAAGCTCACGAGGAACATCAGAGAACTCAGCGCGAGCCAGAATTTGCGGGGGATTGTCGTTATCGTGAGTGCGCAGAGCATCGACAGCCTGAATCCTATGTCCCAGAACATCAGCGGAGACCACATCAGAATCATTACTCCTGCGAGGCTGACTGAGTTCACGCCGTTCACCGGTCGGCCAAGACCACGCGCGATTAACCCTGCCTGAAACATCAAGCCCGCCCGCAACGCACTCGGAGCCGCACCAGTCAGGAGAATGTACAGCCACATAATCACCGACAGCATCACCGAACTTTCCCCGAAGAAGAACGACGCGCACAGCACAATTATTCCGACATGGAAGCCCGACACAGCCAGAAGGTGAACAGTTCCCCAGCGTCGGTGCATTCGGTTGAGGAGGTCATCGCGCTCACCTAACCACATTGCCTTCAAGTATGAGGCTGTCGCGTCGGGAAGGTACATCGTGAGTTTCTTCGAGAGCCTGTAACGGAACAGAGCAAGGCTGAACTTTTCCCCAAGTTCTTCGACGTTGTAGAGGCTGAGCCACGAAGTTATTCCCCTTGCCTGCCAGTACCTGCCTTCGTCAAAGTTTCCGTTCTTCCTGAAGCTCCGCGTAACTCCGTCGAACTTTATGCGCGTTCCCTGCATGTATTCGGCGAACGGAAGACGCACTGCGTACCGGCCTCCTCCGTCAACGTCGACAGTCAGGACGTACTGCCTTCCCCAAGTGCGCACAGCCGTAACCGTCCCCGCCGCTTCCGTAAGAGTTACGTTGTCTGCGGGAGGACGCGAGAGAACCCAGCAGCACCTAAGCGAGCACAACGCGCAGATAGCCAGTCCCGCAAAGAACAGCGGCCATTGTCCGGGAAGTTCGTGCTCGTAGGACGAGAACATCACCGCGACGTACAGCGCAGGCACCATCACGGCGAACGCCCACATTCCCGCGCGGTCATAGAGTGCCAGCCCGGCAGTCAGTCCCGCGAGAACTGCGAGCATAGGCGAACGTCTCAGAACTTCCATCAGCGAATCACTATCTGCGTGCGAATCTGCTTTAGCTTGGCCGCACCGATACCCTTGACGTTCAGGAGGTCTTCGGGCTTCGAGAATGAGCCGTGCTTCTGCCGGTAGTCGATGATTCTTTGTGCCGTAGCTTTGCCCACTCCGTTGATGCGCTGCAGTTCCTGAAGGTTAGCGCGGTTGATGTCGACGAGCGAACTCCCGCCGGATGACGAGCGTGTGAATGTCAGCTGCCCCCTCATCTGCTCGAGCCGTGATGAACCGATGCCCTTGACGTTGAGGAGGTCTTCAGGGCTCGTGAAGCTGCCGTGCTTCTTGCGGTAGTCGATGATCCTCTGAGCGATTGCCGGGCCAACGCCGCTGATGCGCTGAAGTTCGTGAACGTCAGCACGGTTGATGTCGACGAGACCGCCTGACTGCGGGGATGTTCCGGGTACTGGTGCGTTCGGCGATGCCTGTCCCTTCTCGGGAATGTCGATGTGCAGGTTCGGCGACAAGAAATCAGCGAGGTTCAGTGATGCCTGGTCGGCTTTCGGCGTGAAACCTCCGGCGGCGTTGATTGCCTCGTAGATTCGCGAGCCCTCAAGCAGCTTGTACACTCCTGGCTTCTTCACCGCACCAGTAACATAGACGAACCAGATTTCCGGCGCAGAAGGCTTCTCTGGTTCACTCGGGGTGGCGGCAGGCGCAGTAGCTTCGGGGACAGGCGCAGGGTTGTCGGCGGGCGTAGATTGCGGCGAGGGACGGAAGAGCATCGTGAACGTTCCGGCCAAGAGAAAGAGTATCACTCCTGAGACGGTGATTACGAGTTTGCGGGACTGCATGGGCAATTTCTCCTGATGTGAAAATTTATGCTGATTATATAACGCATTGACGCGCATTTGACCCGCGAATAAAATTATCTTCATCCTTAACACGAAAGGACTGACAGATTATATTCAGAGCAGCCGACTTCCTCCTGCCCAACTCTGAGGACTTGTCTTCGTGGGCAGTTGTTGCCTGCGACCAGTTCACATCACAGCCCGAATACTGGGACAAGGTCAGAGACATAGCGGGCATTTCGCCTTCCGCGTACAATCTCATTCTGCCGGAAGCACTCCTGAGCTCCTCGACACCAGAGACCTGCGCGCACATAAATTCCATGATGGCAGACTACCTCGAACACGGCTTCTTCACCGAGTACAGAGACGCGTACATTTACGTTGAACGCACTCTCCTCGACGGCTCGATACGTCCCGGCATAGTGGGAGTGATTGACCTCGAAGAGTACGACTACCTTCCAGGCACAACGCCCCGCATCCGCGCGACCGAGCAGACCGTCAGCGAACGAATCCCCGCCCGCAAAGCCATCCGACAGAACGCCGCGCTCGAACTCTCGCACGTTATCCTTCTGTGCGACGACGAACGCCGCGAACTCATCGAGCCCCTGAAGCACTCAAAGCATAGCATGAGGAAGCTCTACAGCTTCGAGCTTATGCTGGGAGGCGGGAACATTCAGGGCTGGCTGGTCGAAGGAGACCACGCAAGAGCCTTCAACACACGGCTTGCCAGCTACATCCGGCGCAAGAGCAGAGACCTTCCGTTGGTGTTCGCTGTCGGGGACGGAAATCACTCTCTAGCGGCGGCGAAAGCATGTTACGAGGAACAGCGCAGCACCAACCCCCTCGCACGTTACGCGATGGTCGAGCTCGAGAACATTCACGACGACTCGCTGAAGTTCGAGCCGATTCACCGCATCGTCAAAGGCGTTGACCCTGATACTGTGCTCGCATCGATGAAGGCTGACATCTGCGCTCCGATGTTCGGGGCTTCCTGGCCGATAAAGTATTACGCGCGCGGAAAGTCCGGCACTCTGCACCTCGACAAAGCACGCGGAGCATCAGCCTTAATCGTGCTTCAGCAGTACCTTGACGCGAAACGCTGCAGCATTGATTACATTCACGGGACGGACACACTGATTCAGCTGTCGTCTCATGAAGGATGCATAGGCTTTGAGCTTCCTCCGTTCGACGAGGCGGCAAAACGCGACTTCTTCAGGGTCATTGCAGAGTCAGGAGTCCTGCCGCGAAAAACTTTCTCGATGGGTCATGCCCAAGAGAAACGCTACTACCTCGAGGCAAGGAAGATACGTTAATGCTCGCGGATCTCGGCCTTCTGTACTGCGCGTTCTTCTGGGGCACGAGCTTCGTAACCATGAAGATACTCGTGGGGGTTTACCCTGCGTGCTGGCTTCTGTTCCTGAGGTTTTCAACAAGCTCGGTGATGCTCTATCTGTTCTTTCACAATCGCATCAATAAATCCTTCCGCCATGTCTTCAAGGACGGAGTAATACTAGGCTTCCTGCTGTTTGTTGCGATAACGACGCAGACCGTAGGGCTGAACTACATCGGCGGAGGACGGAGCGCGTTCATCTCTGCGACGTATGTGCTGATGGTGCCGCTGATGCTCTGGGCACTGCAGAAGGATTTTCCGGGCTGGGTGAAACTTTTTGCGGCGGCGTTGTGCGTTGCGGGAATGTACTTCCTCACGGGCGAAGATGTCTCGGAGGCTTCGGCACTCGGAGACGCTTTAACGGTGATTTGTGCGCTGACGTTCGCGGTTCAGGTTATCGTGATAAGCCGGAGCACTCAGGGGAGCGACCCCATCGCGCTGAGCTTTGCGGAGTTCGTGAGCTTCTCGGTGTTCGCACTCGTTGCGTCGCTGATGTTCGAGACACGCCCCGTGCTTCTGGACGCTGGAAGTCTGCCCGAGCTTCTGTTCACGATAATCTTCGCGACGTTCGGGTGTTACTCGATGCAGATAGTCGCCCAGAAATACGCCGAACCTTCACACGCAACAATCATCATGAGCCTCGAGTCAGTCTTCGGCCTAGCGGGAGGGATAATCTTTCTCGGAGAGAGCCTGACCTTCCGCGCTGGTGTCGGCTGTGCGTTAATCTTTGTGTCGGTGCTGATCTCAGAACTTGAACCCTACTTCCGCAAAAGGAGCTGAACGGTAATTGCTTGAGCGTTTCTTCTCGGGTACTAACTGGCTGTTGATTCTGTCGCTGGTTTTCGGCAGTGCTGCCCTCGCCGTTCTGGGGGATTCGCTCGGCTCTAAGTACGGCAAAAAGCGAATGTCCCTCTTCGGCCTGCGTCCCAAGTACACCAGCCGCCTCATAACTGCGTTCACCGGAGCATTAATCGCGGCGGGAGTTCTGGCGGTCATGTCCGTATTCTCGCAGGACGTGAGAACCGCGCTGTTCGGGATGAAGCTCCTGAAGCAGCAGATGTACGATCTGCAGTTCCAGCTGACACGTAGCGAGGAGAACGCACAGCAGGCACGCGTGAGCTTGGCCGAAGCCTCAGCGAGCCTTGACCTCACGAGCTTTGAGCTAGACACGATGAAGAATGACCAGCTGCTCCTGCAGTTACAGCGCGATGAACTTCAGGCCTCGTTGCGGGTGATGCGCGAGGAGTCCCAGCAGCTGCGCGAGGAGATACGTTCACTGAGGAGCGAGGCGATCGCCATGAACGCGAACGTACTTCTCGGGCAGGCGGCGTTTGAGCCAGGGATGTCGCGGGAGGAGATTGCGGCGGGGATAGCGGCCTTGAAGCAGCGCGTGAGGCTGAACGTGCTGTCGCTAATCTCTAACCAGTCCTTCACGCGGATGCGGGACATTCCCGTAGAGTTCGACGCAGAGGCAGAGGCGGCACTAATTGACGAGCTTGCGGGTTCTGACATGAGGCAGTACGTGCGCGCGCTGTCGGGAGAAAATTACGTTTTCGGCGATAACATGAGAATCATGGTGAGGCTTGAGACCGGCACGAGCATAATCATCTACCCTGACGGTTCGCCTGTGTACAGAAAGTTCTTCGCTAACGGCGGCTCGGCCAAGAGTGAGGAGACATTGCACGTGTTTCTGCGGGAGCTCAGGGAGAAAGTGATTAATGACGGAGTTCTGCCCGACCCTGCGACGAACAACGTCGGCACTCTCGAAGGGGAGGCGTTCTTCAGCGCAGTAGAGGCTCTGAACGCGATAAACTCTCCCGTGATAATCAGCGCGCTTGCGTCGGGCGACATCTACACTGAAGGCCCGGTAGTGATTGACATAGTCTTCGAGGAATGACGATGCCGCACGTAATCATCTACACCGACGGCGGAGCATCACCGAATCCAGGTCTCGGAGGCTGGGCGGCAATTCTCCACTCTCCCGCTCACAGCAAGACCCGCGAGATCTGGGGCGCAGAGCCCGACACCACCAACAACCGCATGGAACTCACCGCCGCAATCCGTGCCCTCGAAGCCCTGAAAGTTCCCTGCGAAGTGGATCTTTACACGGACTCGGCCTACCTGCAGAACGCTTTTGTGAAACGCTGGCTCGTCAGCTGGAAGCGCAAAGGCTGGAAGACTTCCGCAGGCTCTGATGTGCTCAACCGCGATTTGTGGGAACGCCTCGAGGAACTCACGAAGATTCATCATGTCTCGTGGCACTGGGTGAAGGGACATTCCGACGACGCACGAAATGAACGCTGTGATGAACTTGTCCGCAAAGCTCGCGAAGAATACCGCTGAAGCACTCCTGCACTTCCTCTTCCCCGTCAGCTGTCCCGTGTGCGGCCGTCCGGGCGTTAAAGTCTGCCCCGAATGCCGCCCCTACCTCGACGATGAACCCGCAGTTGTCCTTCCCGATGCAGCGATTCCCGAACTGTTTAGCGGAGATGTAATCACACGAAGCATCAGCGGCCTGACGGTACATTCTGCCGTGAACTGCGACACCTCCGCCGCAAGGGAGGCAGCAAGAAGCCTCAGGCATTCACGCGAGCTCTGCCGGACGCTGGGCAGGCACATGGCGAGGAGTTTCGGGGACTGCGACGCAGACATCATCATACCTGTGCCGCTACGCCTCTACAGCAGGAGAGCTTTTAACCATGCCCGCGAAATCGCAGAAGGATTGTCGGACGTGTGGGGTATCGAGGTGTGGGACTTTGCGCTGTGGACGAGAGAGATTATCCACAAGGACACGATAACCTATGAAGACTTCCGGCTCACGAGGGATGTTTACGGCAAACGCGTTGTGCTGGTCGATGACGTTGTGAGTTCGGGAAGGACGCTGTCGTGCCTCGCCAAGACATGCCGCAATGACGGCGCAGAAGTCGTGTGCGCGTACACTTTCGCGTCGGAAGGATTGAGCGGGGAGGCCGCACCTTCCCCTGCTGCTGCTGGGCACTCCGAGAAACGCTACAAGGAACTGTACAGGTTCTTCACCGGCGACGTAATTACGCGGCAGATTAACATTCTCACGGTGTATTCTGCTTGCCGTTACCACGAGGGCGGCATCAGGGAGGAAATCCACAAGTTCAAGTACAGCGGGGGTTACGGACTTTGCTGGTACATGGGCAGGCACATGGCGGAGAAGTTCGGCGAATGCAGAGCGGATTACCTTATGCCCGTACCTCTTCACCTCAACAGCGAGAGGACGTACAACCAGACGCTTCTTCTTGCTGAGGGGATGTGCAGTCTGTGGGAGGCAGAGATTCTTGACGCGGCGGTGTGGACGCGCGACGTAACCAGACGTGCAGTCAGCACAGGGAGACGCGAGCTCACGCCTTCTGACTTCGCGATAACTCAGGACATCAGGGGGAAGAGAATAGCCCTCGTTGATGACGTGTGTACATCGGGAATGACTTTGTCGTGCCTAGCCTCTTCCTGCAGACAGAATGGAGGCGTAATAGTCTGCGCATACACTCTGGCTTCTGTATAATCTCTGCGAGGTGATAATATCTTGCAGAACAATTCATCAAGTCCTTCGATGGTACGTCATGCAGTGTTCATGATGGCCGGAACTCTCATAAGCAGAATATTAGGTTTGGCGCGTGAAGTCATGGTGGCAGCCCTTTTCGGGGCAACCCGCGCAATGGATGCCTTCAACGTAGCTTACACGCTCTCGAACCTTGCCCGCCAGCTCCTAGCCGAAGGAGCACTGTCCGCCGCGTTTGTCCCCGTGTTCTCGCAGGCACTCGCCAAAAGCCGCGAGAAAGCCTTAGCCCTCGCTCGCGGAACTATGACGGTGTTAATGTGCGCTACATTGTTTGTTGTGGGATTGGGGATTGCGGGAGCTCCTGCACTCGTAAAGATTATGGCTCCCGGCTTCAGTGAAAGTGATAGCGTGCTGGCCGTCGGATTGACGCGCTGGATGTTCCCATTCCTGATATTCATTTCGCTCGAGGCACTAACGATGGGTGCGTTAAATTCTTTGGGTTCGTTCTTTGTTCCTGCGCTCTCTCCGGCGTTGAGCAACCTAGTATTCATCATCACTGCTCCGTTCTTCGCGGCGAGGTTCGGGGTGTACGGTCTTGCGTTGTCGGTTTTGTGCGGAGGGTTCGCTCACTTCATGACGCAGTGGCTCTACGGCTTCAAGATGAAGGCTGTGCTTTACCCAGCGCGCCCGGACATGTCAGACCCGGACCTGAAGCGCATAATGAAGCTCTTTCTCCCCTACGCGGCCGGCCTATCGCTGAATCAGGTCAACCCCGTCATAAGCAGAATGCTCGGCTCGTTCCTTCAGGCGGGGAGCATCTCCGTGCTGAACTACTCGAACAGAATCCTTCAGCTTCCTCTGGGACTGTTCGTTATCGCGATTTCTCAGGCAGTGCTTCCTCAGCTTGCACGTGCAAAGAATGACGACGAGTTCGTCGAGACATTGAGGCAGGCAGTAAGGTTCGCGCTGTTCGTTGTTCTTCCTGCGTCGCTTGGAGTTATGGCGATCTCGCGGGAGTTCGTTCACCTCGTGTTTGTGCGCGGACAGTTCGGGGCGTGGGCGTGGGACGCTACGACAACAACACTGGCCTTCAGTATGCTCGGCCTTCCCGGAATGGCGTGCTCGACGGTGATAATGCGCGCTCTCTATGCTCTCTCGATGCCGAGACAGGCCTTCAGGGTTACGCTGTTCAGTGTGTGTGCGACGGCGGTTCTGTCAGTGATTCTGGTCTGGCCGATGGGTTACAACGGTCTTGCTCTCGCGCCGGGAATCGCCTTCACGTTGTCGGCAGGGCTGGGGCTTCACTACGTCCGCCGTAAATTAAGCCGTCCCTTAGGGATAATCACCCGCAAGGTCTTCGGTAACTACCTTGTTGCGCTGGCAGTTCTTGATGCGACGGTGCTGCTCTGCAGGTTCGTCATGCCCTATGACCCTGCGGCCGGGCTGGCAGTTCGTGCGCTGTGGGTGCTGGGAGTGATAGCGGCGGCGGCAGTAGTGTACGGAGCTGTTACGGTGAAGATGAAGTTTGAGGAATGGGGACTGCTTGTGCAAGCGTTCAGGAGGAAGTGAGTTAGGCTATAATTACACGAAAATTTTTGAGGAGGAATAATCATTATGGCATTCACAGTATGCGTACTAACAGCCGCCAAGAAGCGTGATACATACATAGCCAGCTACATAGCAGGAGAATCGCCGGTAACGGGGCACGAAGTCATGACGGAGATGATAACCAAGCACGACATGCCGCAGAGACGAGTCATCGCGTGGTTCGTGAACAACTACACGCGCCCGCTGGACTGGCTGGTCGATGAGGACGCGACGGTAGAGTTCATAACGTCGACTTCACCGATGGGACAGAGAATCTACAAGCGTTCGCTGGGCTTCGTGCTGATAATTGCTTGTGCGAAGGTTCTAGGGCGCAAGGCGATACTCCGGCACTCGATAGCCGACGGGCATTACTGGGAGTTTGAGGACGGCGCGGTAACACAGTCTGATGTTGACAGGATCAAGGCAGAGATGATTGACATAATCCGTCATGATACGACGATAACGCGCGAGATTTTGACCATCGACAAAGCAAGACGGGTTTTCCAGCGTCAGGGCGAGCCGGAGATAGCGGAACTTTTTGTGCGCGCCAATCTTGACCCGATAGAGGTGTACAGATGCGGGGACAGGTACGGTTATTTCTGCGGCGGGCCTATCGCTCCGTCGACGGGAATGCTCAAAACGTTCGACATCGTGCTTTACGAGCAGGGAATGTTGCTGCGCTTCCCTGACCCGGAAGACCCCGAGCACATCCCCGAGCTGAAACTTGACCCGTCGATGGGAAAAGTATTCTTCGACTATGCGCACTGGCTTCAGGTTCTCGACCTCAACTACCTCAACAAGCTGCATCACCGCGTAACTGAGGGCAGAATACAGGAGCTTATCCTCATTGCAGAGGCCTTTCACTCGCAGAGCTTGGGCAACATCGCCGAGAGCATTGCCGAACGTCCCGTGAAAGTCGTAACGATTGCCGGGCCGTCGGGCTCAGGCAAGACGACATTCTCCGAACGCCTGAAGGTTCAGCTGATGGTGTGCGGCAAAACTCCCGTAACCCTTCCTCTGGATAACTACTTCAAGGAGCGTGAGGACAGCCCCAAAGACGAGATGGGCGAATACGATTACGAGAGGCTAGACGCGTTAGACCTTGACCTTCTGGAGGACAACCTCACGAGGATTCTTGCTGGCGAGGAAGTAACAACCCCCGTCTACAACTTCATCAAGGGCAAGAAAGAGCCGGGCAAGGTGATAAAGCTGAAGCCTTCTGACGTTCTGATAATGGAGGGCATTCACGGCCTCAATGACCACATATTGGGGATGCTGCCGGAGAGTTCGCGCTACGGAGTGTTTGTGTCTCCGCTCACGGGAATATGCATTGACCCGCACAACAGAACCAGCACCAGCGACAACAGGTTACTCCGCAGAATTATCCGCGACTACAGGACGAGGGGGAAGAGCGCGCAGGTTACGCTGGAGGTGTACCCGAAGGTTATACGCGGCGCGAGGAAGTACATTTTCCCGTACAGGAGCAGGGCAAACGCTATCTTCAACTCGTCGCTTCCGTATGAGCTGGGAGTCCTGAAGCCCTACGTTGAGCCCTTGCTTCACACCGTCGACGAGAACTCGAGCGTGTTTAGTGAGGCTTTGAGGCTGCTGAACATCCTGCGGTTCGTTCCGGCACTGAACAACGACGGGATTCCGAACAACTCGGTGATAAGGGAGTTCATCGGCGGGAGCTGCCTCGATGTATGAGCCAGTCCGTCAGTCCCGGTAATCCTGATTGGGATTGAGCCGTAAACTGCTATAATCTCTCTAACAAATCACATTACACAAAGGAGTGCATAATCATGACAAAGAAGTCTCTCATCCTCGCGGCACTGCTTGTCGCTGTCTTGGCCACCGCCTCACTCGCCGCACCAGTCCCTCCCGCAAAAGGCCAGTGGGCTTGGATTCTCGAGGACACAATACGCCTCTACGATGAAGCCGACATCGAGTCCGGCTACACGGAGATTGACGCTCCCGGCAAATGGATCAGCGTACCCAGCGCAGTCCGCGACGACGACAACTATCTGTGGTACAAGGTCAAGATCGGGAAAGACTCCGGCTGGCTTCCTCAGAACGGCGTGCGTCTCAAGATGGGCCCGAAGAGCAAATCAGCCGCCAACCTCTACAAGGCCTACCTCAAGAACCGCCGCAGGACAGAATACAGCGAGGACGACACCTTCACCATCGACGACGCAAAAATCTGCAGGCAGCTTCTGGGCGTGAACCTCATCAACCTGCCTCAGCCGGAACTCCGCAAGAAACTCGGCACTCCGACCTTCAGGGAATCTCCCTATGACGACAAAGACCTCAACATCCTGTCGTTCGAGCTGTCTGACCGCAACATGACCCTCTCAGTTACCGAGAAGCGTTCGGGCATGGACAGGGACGGCAAAGTGATAGCCATAGAGGTCTACGAGGGCAGGGCAGGCGAGCAGGTATATTAGCCTTTGTCCTTGCGCTTTTGCTTGATGCAGTCGTCGGAGACCCGAAGTTCTTTCCTCATCCCGTTGAACTCATCGGCAGGTTCATAGCCGTACAGATGAACACCAGCTCCCGTACGTTCGCGCGGGGGCTTCTTCTTTGCGCAAGTACCATCGCGGTTACAGGGCTTGCCGTATGGCTGATGCTGTACCTCACGGGCTGTAATCTCGTTGTCCGCGTGTATCTGCTGTATTCCGCGCTGGCTTGGAGAGACCTCAAGGACGAGACTGCTCCAGTTCTGTCGTGCCTCATGAATAACAACGTAAACGGTGCGAGGTTCTGGCTATCGCGCGTTGTCGGAAGGGACACAGAGAATCTCAGCGAGGCCGAAATTTCCCGCGCAACGATCGAGACCATCGCGGAGAACTCCATTGACGGAGTGATGAGCGTAATGTTCTGGGCATGTCTCGGCGGGCTCGTGAATGCATCTTACGGCGCGTGTGTCGCAGTGTGGATGTTCAAGGCCTCTAGCACTCTCGACAGCATGGCAGGCTACGAGAGGTTTGGTGTGTACGGCTGGCCAAGTGCACGGCTCGATGACCTGCTGAACTTCATCCCTGCGCGGCTCGGAGGACTGGTGATAGTTCTTGCAGGCGGAAGAGGTTTCAGCGTGTTCATGAGGGACAGGCTCAAGCACAAGAGCCCCAACAGCGCGCACGGTGAATCTGCGTTCGCGGGAGTGCTGGGGGTTAGGCTCGGAGGAGGGGCGTACTATGGCGGGAAGTTCGAGCATAGAGACTGGCTGAACGCTGAAGGACGGGACGCAACGCCGGAAGACATTATCTCCGCGTGGAAGGTGCTTGATTCGTCGTGCTCAGTCTTCGCGCTTCTGGTAACATTGCTGCTATGCTTGACGTAATTCACGGTGCTAACCCCGAACAGCTCTATCGCGCGTTTGGCCTTCCGATGCCGGAAGAAGTTATCGACTTCAGCACAAACACTAACGCGCTCTCTTGGCCGGACATTAACATTGATGTTAGGGAGCTTGCATCCAGCTACCCAGACCCGGAATGCTCTGCTCTGCGCGAACTCGTCTCATCACGCGAGAATGTTTCGCCTTCACGCATACTCTTCACCAGCGGCACGAACGAGGCGATTTTCCTTCTCTCGCAGGTGATAACCGGCAGCACAGCGATTCTCCAGCCCGCCTACTCGGAATACTTCCGGGCATTCAGGGAACTTAGCGGCTGCTCCGGCCTTGCGGAAGCGTTGAAGCACCAGAACATCATCGTCGTCAACCCCAGCAACCCGACGGGAAAATACATTCATCTTTCACAGACCATCAACAACCATCCCGACAACCTCTTCATCATCGATGAAGCCTACAGAGATTTTCTGTTATGGGAAACTCCCGAACGTCTCTGCAGCTTCCCTAACGTCATACTTCTCCGCTCTCTCACGAAAATCTACCACCTCAGCGGAGCTCGGATAGGCTACGTCATTGCACCAGAACACATCATCGCACGCCTTCGTGAACGCCAGCCCTCTTGGAGCGTCAACGGCATTGCTCAGGCTCTGGCTCTGCAGTTCATGAGGGACAAAGACTTCATCAGCAGGACGAGAGACTTCTACCGCAGGAACACTCCGGCGTTCATCGAGGGACTTAGACGCGCGGGCTGTGAGGTCATGAGCAGTGATGTACACTTCTTCCTCGTGAGGGTCAACGATGACGAGAAAGTCATCAGGCATCTCCTTAAGAGAGGAATTGTTGTGAGGCACACAAGAAATTTTGCCGGGCTCGGTGGAAAGTACATCAGAGCTGCAACGATGCGGCCGGAGGACAACAAAAAACTTATCGCCGCGATGAAGGATATTGTATAATTCTTGCCCAAAACTTACAGCGAAAGTGTGGCATCCCATAACTCCCATGAAGAAATACTTGCTCTTATTCATGCTGATTACGGCAGCCCTGCTCTACAACTACCTTGCTGCTCCGAAAACAAAGCCTGTTCTCCGCATAGGCGTTGAGTGCGACCACGTCCCTTACAACTGGGAGACAGGCACTCCCAACAAAGACAATTTCCCCCTCGCCAACAACCCGGGCTTCTACGCTGACGGCTATGATGTGCAGATTGCCGCGATGATTGCCGCCCGTCTCGAGGCACAGCCTGAGTTCTACAAGATACCGTTCGACAACCTTATTGGTGCGCTGAACAGGGGCGAGATTGACGCGATATTTTCCGGCATGGTTGACACTGAGGACCGCAAGCAGAGCATTGACTTCACGATACCATACGAGATGAGGAAAACGGAATACGCCGCACTTGTCCACATCGACAGCAAGTACATTGCCGCGAGGTCAATACGGGAGCTCAGGGGCGCAAGGATGATGGCACAGTCCGACTCGCGCTTCGACGAAGTTATTGACCAGATACCAGACGTGATTCACTTGCCTGCGAAAGGCACACAGGCGGAAGTTATCAGCGAGCTCCTGAAGTTCAGCATTGACGGAACAGTCTTGAACTACGACACAGCATTATCTTACGCACGAAACCACAAAGAATTTCGGGCTGTACGTTTTTCGGAGGGGAACGGCTTTGACTTGGGCTTCACGGGGTTGTGCGCGGGGCTTCGGAAGGGTGATGAGGAAATGCTGGAGAACTTCAACAGAATGATAGAGGATATACCGATGAGGCAGAGGCTCAGGATAATGGACAGGGCAATAATCAGGGCAGGTGATGACCTGAATTGAACGGCCTGATGATTCAGGGAACTTCCAGCAACTCGGGCAAGAGCTTCATCGTTACGGGACTTTGCCGGCTATTCGCTGACATGGGAGTACGTGTCTGCCCCTTCAAGTCGCAGAACATGTCCGGCCTCTCCTACATCACCCATGACGGCAGGGAAATCAGCTGTGCCCAAGCCCTGCAGGCAATGGCCGCAGGTCTTACCCCAGAAGCCTTCATGAACCCAATCCTCCTCAAGCCCACGCACAACACTTCCTCAGAGATTATCCTCAACGGCTATCATTACGCACCGACAACGAAGGGTTATCGTGAGTTCACGCAGACTGTCGGCATTCAGGCGGTGAGGGAAGCACTGTCGCACATCAGGGACAACTTCGAGGCCGTAATCATCGAGGGAGCAGGAAGTCCGGCAGAGATAAACCTCAACGCGTGGGAAATCGTGAACATGAGGATAGCACGTGAGGCGGACGTTCCCGTATTGCTCACCGCTGATGTCGACAGAGGAGGAAGCCTCGCATCAGTCGTCGGAACTCTCGAGCTTCTCGGCCAAGACAGAGAACGCGTGAAGGGCATCATCTTCAACATGTTCAGGGGGGACATTGCGCTTTTCCGCGATGCTGTCGAATGGACGGAGAACTACACGGGCGTTAAGGTCATGGGAGTCCTGCCGTTCGTCGAAGGAGTGTTCCTCCCGCCGGAGGACAGCCTCAGCAGCGGGGGGAGTAAGGATTCTCTCAACCCTGAAACTTTCGGGATGATTGCTCAGGCACTGCGCGATAACCTTGACGTTGAAGGGTTAATCAGCCTCTTACGCATTCGCTGACTGCTGCCTCGAGGAGCCCTGAACAGTGTTCGGGCGAGTACTTTGCCTTGATGTGCCTCATGAGTTCGCCGGTGGTCTCGCAGGACAAGCGTTCGAGAATGCCCTTGCCGATGTCGTCGATAGAGTTCGGGTCAACGAGACGCGCAAGCCCGCTGTAGTACTCTTTGGGTGCACCGCGATTCGTGATGACAACCTCGCACCCGCACGAAGCTGCCTCGAGTGCCGCCATCCCTACGCCTTCCCACAAGCTCGGCAGCGCGAAAACTTTTGCCCTGAGGTACCAGCTCCTGAGCTCCTCGTCCGACAGAGCACCTGTGCAGGTTACGTTGTCCGCACCGCGCGTCCACTCCGCGAGCTGCCTCCTGCCGTCCTCGCCGCGAACCGCCCCCACAAGCACAAGGCGGAAACCGTACCTCTTTGCGGCCGCCACCAAACGTGATACGTTCTTGTTGCGGGCATTGAGGTTGCTGACGTGAAGGCAGAACGGCTCTTTCTCCGGCATTGTTTCAGCTGGCTTTATCCTGAACGACAGCGGCACTATCCTGACCTTCGCGGGGTTTATGCTGTAGAAGTCGCAGAGGTGCTTCTTCTCGTACTCCGAGCGCGCCAGAAACATGCTCACTCTCTTTGCGCCCTCCATGAACTCGCTGGCAGGGTCAGCAACCCGGATTCTGTCGGCCTGTCCCCAGTGTGCTTCGAGGCGGCTCATACGCATTGTGCTTCGGGGCGTGAAGATAGGGGCGGAGATTACGCGTGTCCCGTAGTTCTTGAGCTCGTTGACGGTGTTGCGGAAGCCAGTCCCTGAGCGCAGAATTATCACCGCGTCGAACTCCGAATAATCCACGTCGTCCCAGTAGTTCAGGAGCTCAGCATCATGCCCGCGCGAGACAAGAGCATCACGCCACATCATTCCCTGAAGTTTCACTCCGTTGCGGCGGACAAGCTCAACACATGCGCTCGTTATTCCTATCTTCATTCGGTTACCTCCCCGTGTAAGCACCACGCTTCTGCCTTCGTGATCTTCACCTTCAAGAACTCTCCCAGAAGAGCCTTGCTGCCCTCAAAGATTACCACTTTGTCCTGAGGTGTCCTGCCCTGAAGGAAGCCTCCTCCCTTCGGTGCCGCATCATCCGCGAGAACCTCTACCGTCTGTCCCTCAAGCTGCTTGTTGATGTCCAAAGTTATTGCGTCCTGCAGTGCGTTGAGGGCGTTGAGGCGTTTCAGCCTGACTTTGACGGGTAAAGCTCCCTCCATCGTAGCGGCGGGTGTGCCTTCACGTTCGGAGTATGCCGCGCTGTGTACGAGGTCAAACCTCAGCTCCTGCAGTGCACTCAAGCTGTCCGCAAAGTCTTCCTCCGTCTCGCCGGGAAACCCCGTGATTATGTCCGTAGTCAGCGAAACATCCGGCACTTTCTCCCTTAACATCTTCACTTTGCCGAAATATTCTTCTCGGGTGTACTTCCTGTTCATCAGCCGCAAAACTCTCGTGCTTCCTGACTGTATAGGGAGGTTGAGCGACGGGCACACGGTCTCTTCTTCCGCCATTACGTCAGCAATCTCTTCCGTGAAATCCTGAGGCAGCGACGTAACGAACCGTAACCGCCTCAGTCCCTCAAGCCTCGAGACTTCACGCAGAAGCCCGGAGAACGACAAACCAATATCCTTGCCGTAACTGTTGACGTTCTGGCCGAGAAGAGTAATCTCCTTCACGCCGTCAGCTATGAGCATCCTGCATTCAGCTATAACGTCTTCCGGCTTCCGCGATACGAACCTTCCGCGAACGTAGGGGACAATGCAGTACGTGCAGAAGTTGTCGCACCCGTGAGCTATCGTAACGTATGCCTTGTACTTGTTCTCGCGCTTTATGGTAACGTTTCCCGCGTTGAAGTCCAGCGCGTGGAACTCTCTCGGGTCTGTGTCGAGAAGGCTGATTCGCGTTTTGGAGTGCGAGTGTACCTGCTCTATCGCGTCGGGGATAAGTCCGATGTGTCTCGGCCCTGCAGCAAGTCTCACGTACGGGAAGCGGGCTAACGCTTTTTCCCCGAGCCTCTGCGCAATGCATCCCGTCAGCGCAACTATCGGCCTCTGGTTCTTATGCCACGAAGGCTCGTACAGCCCCAGCTCGCTCCAGACTTTCTGCTCTGCCTTCGCCCGTACGCTGCACCCCGTAATCATCACAACGTCAGCAGAATCTTCGTCCGTCTCCTGCCAGCCGCGCGAACACAGAACAGTGCGTACACGGTCGGCATCGTAGACGTTCATCTGACAGCCGTAGACTTTGACGCAAAAGCTCTTCACTCGAAGAACCTCGCGAATATCTCGTCAACGTACCTCAAATAGTAATCGTTCTCGAACAAGTCCCTGATACTCTCGGGGTCAACAACTCCTTTAAGCCTCTCGTCGCTCAGCAGGAGGTCTAGGAACGCAACACCGCTTGAAGCCGTCTTCATCGCGTTCTCCTGAACAATCGCGTATGCATCTTCGCGGGACAGCTTTAGTTCATCGAGAAGGTACGTCAGGACTCTCTGGGAGTACACGAGGCCGTTGGTCTTGTTGATGTTGTGGCGGACTCTAGTCTCGTCGACGGTGAGCCCCCGCAGAATCTTCGTCATGCTCCGCACCATGAACGCCGCAATGTTGAACGCATCCGGCCAGATCACGCGCTCGGTCGAACTGTGGGAGATGTCCCGTTCATGCCACAGGGCGATGTTCTCCATGCCCGTTAACGCGTAGCCCCGCAGAAGCCTCGACATTCCGCAGATGCGCTCGCACTTGATGGGGTTGCGCTTGTGGGGCATCGCTGAACTCCCCTTCTGCCCCTGACCGAACGGCTCAAAGGCCTCGCGGACTTCCGTGCGCTGTAAGTTCCTGACCTCTAAGGCCATCCTCTCGAGCGTCGAACCCATCACCGCAAGGGCATTGAGCACTGCGGCGTGCCTGTCCCTCTGAAGAATCTGGTTCGAGACTTTGGCGGGCTCAAGGTTCAGGAGCTCGCAGACCCGGGCTTCAAGAGCGGGGTTGCACATCGCGTACGTCCCGACTGCGCCGGAAATTTTCCCTGCAGATACGTCCTTCTTCGCGTACTCGAGGCGGCCTCTGTCGCGCAGTAACTCGGCGTGCCAGTTCAGGAAGCGCAGGCCAAGAGACATAGGCTCGGCGTGAATGCCGTGCGTCCTGCCTATCGTCGGAAGGTACTTGTACTTCAGCGCGAGTTCAACAACTACCGCATCAAGTTCGTCGAGGGCAGTAATTACTATGTTGAGGGAATCACGGAGCATTATCGAGCTGGCTGTGTCGAGAATGTCGCTGCTCGTCATCCCCAAATGCAGATACCTTCCGTTTGCCCCTATGTTCTCCGCGACTGCACTCACGAACGCCACAACGTCATGCTGTGTCCTCTTCTCGATCTCCTGCACGCGCTCGACGGTGAAATGTGCGTTGGCGGCTATGTCCTCCATCGCTTCCTGAGGGATTCTGCCCTGTTCCGTCCACGCTTGGCACACAGCAAGTTCAACGTCAAGCATCACCTTCAAGCGGTTATACTCATCCCAGAGCGCAGAAATATCACGCTCAGAATATCTGTCAATCATATGGATAATCCTCCTAGCAGTTAGTGCTGATGGAATGCCTAGATTGTAATTGCCGCCTTTTTCCGCGTCAAGCACGGGCAATTTTCGCAAGTGTTAGTGTAAAATATGCGCAATCCATATTCATAGAGGGAGCTGTTAGTTTTGCGGAGGGTCATTCTGTTGTGTCTGATGCTGTTGCTTTGGGCAGGAGGTGCTTATGCATCTACCAGTGCCAATCAGGGATTTACAGGATTGTGGGAGTATCCTACCGCAGAAGTGCCCGACGACGGAGCAGGACGCTTCGGTTACACCGGCAACTCACCCTACCACTATTCATTCATAGACATTGCCTTTCTGCCATGGCTCGAGATCAATACGCGGCTATCAACGTTCGATCATCGCTCTATGGGCAACAGAAGCTACATGGATAAGGCTATGGATCTCAAGCTCCTGCTGTGGCACAACTCGAATCCCAAGATGTGGTTCATGCCGTCAATCGCTGCCGGTGTCATCGACATGATGGGCACGGAAGTCATGAAGTCATGGTACGGCGTAGCTACGTGGCGGTGGGGGGACGTGGCTCTTACCGCAGGCTACGGAACTGACAGGCTCAACGGATTCTTCGCTGGTATCGAGTGGGACATAGCAGACTGGCTGACCGTGAAAGCAGAGTACAGCCCGCTGGATTACTCCAAAGAACGACTGCTGGGCGGCGGAAGGATAGTCGACGAGAACCCGTCAACCAAGTACAACGCCGGAATAGTCCTGAAAGCTCCGTGGGGGCTGGAAGGCTCGGTGAGTTACCAGCGCGGCGACGAGTGGGCATTCACTCTCACACAGCGCATCAACCTCAAGGGGCCGTTCATCGGCAACGCACACAAGAGCTTCAGCGCGCCCGGCGAATCCAGAGCCATAACATGGGACAGCATCGACGCTCAGGAACTTGTCGCGCGTATAGCTTCCGGCCTCGAGAAGTACACGAGAGTTCGCGATGTTGACATCAAGCTCGAGGAGACAGATGACGGGCACAGGCTCTCGCTGTCTTACGAGAACTACGGCTACTCATCGCACGCTGAGGCAATGGCACGTGTGCTTGTTGTGCTCTCAGCGGTAATGCCCGAGACGGAAGAACTCGTGCTTATCCACAAGAACGCTGGGATTCCTGTCGTGAAGGCCGAGTTTCCCGGCTCGCTGCTGTTCGACCTCAGGGCACGCAACCTCAGGGACGACGACGCGACGGGCGGAGCAGTGTTCACGTGGGCGAGCGCGGATGTCGCGGAGGCAGACGCAGAGGCTCTCCTGAAGAAGAAGGCACAGCACGAGGTCAAGGCAATGGTGGTCTATGAGCCGCGAATTGACCAGACACTCAGAGAGGAATACATGGACAGGTGGGACATCGACCTCATCTACAACGGACGCTACTCAAACGGCTGGGGCGGAAAGGTTGACGTTCGCTTCCCGATTCACGTACACGCTGACACTCAGGACGGAATCGGCCTGTGGTGGGAAAAGGACTTCAACGACAAGATACGTCTCCAGACAGTGGGGATGACCTACGCGAACCACTTCGGCGCAGAAGGCAGGGCATGGCTGTTCGGCGAAGGCGGCTGGCTCGACGAAGAATGGTTCAGCGCAAACTTGTGGGGAAGGTATTACGGCAAAGACGGCAACTGGTGGATAGGCGCGCGTCTCGGTGCACTTCACGACAGAGACCCGTACTCGTTCGCAGGCTTGACGAGCGGACGGTGGGTGTACTTCGAGGATTACGGCATAACAAGAGATGTAAAGACCGGCAAGGACTGGCGCGACCTGATGTTCGTGCAGGCAGGGTATCACTTTGAGGACTTGGATTTCGACGTGCAGGCGGACTACGGACAGTTTGCCGACGGCGACAAGGGCATCAAGATTTCCGCGACAAGGCACTGGGACGACACAGCTATCGGCTTCTGGTATATTGACACAGAAGTCAACGCCCCAGAGAAGAGCTTCACGAGGGCAGGCGTTCACATGGAACTTCCGGCTGACAAGTGGTTCGGCTCATGGTTTGGGAACTCCAGCGCGCACATCTGGGAACAGAACACGCTGCTGATCTCGACATGGTTGATGGAGTCAGGCCGCGAGGGCGGAATGATTCGGACTCCCGAACGCATGATGAGCCAGCTCCGTCCTGCCGCAATGAGGAAGAACGTAGGGCGTTTGCTGAGCTCTTACTGTTCATACGATGAGAACGGCGATGATGACAAAGACAAACAAGAAATCAGAAGCCTTCTTGAATACATTACGAGGTGATTAGCTTGAAGTTATTACGAAGCAGCATAGTGATTATGATTCTGTCGCTTGCTTCCTGTGCATGGGGAGCAGCAACCGGCGGCGCAGCAGGCGGACTTCCTGCCGGGCTTGGCGGCGGAATGACTGCAGTCCCGGACGCTCCGGCGACTCCGGCAGCCCCTACGGTAACCACAGGCGGACAGCAGGGCATCGACTTCTCGGGCGTTGACGCGATGCAGCGTTCACTGGGCAATAATTCCCCGCAGAATGTCGACCTCACGCGCGGAGATGCGATGCTCGATACGCTGCAGGGACAGAATCAGACGGATGCTTCCGGGCAGGGAACGGCTTTCAACGGAACAGCTACAGCTACAGAGATCAACAGCTACTTTGACCAGATACTCTTCTCTAGAACCACAGACTCGGATGACGAAACAGGAAGCCCTATGAGCCAGCTTATGCGCCGTCTTCCGCGCTTCGGAATGTCCTTCTTCCGCCGTCCTCCGTCAACGTACGCTCCGCAGGACAACGTCCCGGTAACGCAGGACTACAGGATCGGCGTAGGCGACGAAATCACCCTGACCTTGTGGGGAATCCCTGAGGAGGGGAACTTCAGGGTCATCGTGAACCGCGACGGCCTCGCGACAATCCCCCGAATCGGTGCTGTGCGCATTGCGGGCTACACACTGCAGGAGGCCGAACGCATAATCTCTGCGCGCCTCAACCAGTACTACACGGGCTACCAGATGAATTTATCGATGGGGCGGCTTCGCTCGATCATGATTTACGTTACGGGCAACGCGGCACGTCCGGGAGCCTACACGGTCTCGTCTTTCGCGACGCTGGTGAATGCTCTGCTTGCGTCGGGAGGGCCGAGCATGAACGGTTCACTACGCCAGATAGAGCTGAAGCGCAACGGAAGGACAGTCGCAATCTTCGACATGTACGCGATGCTTCTGCAGGGCGACAAGTCTCAGGACGCGCGCCTCGAGGCAGGGGACGTGATATACATTCCGCCGGTCGGGCCTCTGGTAGGCTTGGCCGGAGAAGTCCAGACACCGGGAGTGTACGAGCTCAACGGAGCAACCCGCGTGAAAGACCTGCTGTACATTGCAGGCGGGCTCAAGGCTCAGACGTACAGGGGACGCGTTCAGTTCTACCGCGTTTACGACCACTCCTACGCAGGAGCTAGCGAGGGAAGCCTCGAGGAGATCGAGGACATCGAGCTTGCGGACGGCGACGTTCTGAGGCTGTATCCGGTCTACAACTTCGCGGCGACTGCAACTGTAAGCGGGCAGGTCATGAGGGGTGGTTCATTCGTCATAATTCCCGGACACACGAGGGTTTCCGACCTCATCAACAGGGCAGGAGGCCTCACGGTTACAGCCTCTGACAGAGCAGAACTTACCCGCGTAACTCCTTCGCTCGAAGGGCCGGTGAACGAACGCTTCAACATAAACCTTTTCCAGGCGATGCAGGGCGACCCGATGAATGACATGACCCTGCAGAACGGTGATGAGCTTACGGTCTTGGTGATACCGAGCTGGAAGACGCAGATACGCGTGGGCATTTCTGGAGAAGTAGTGCGGCCGGGCGTGTACGCGATGTTTGAGGGCGAGAAGCTGTCTGACCTCATCGAACGTGCCGGAGGTTTCACGAACAAGGCCTTCCTGAGGGGAGCAGTCTTTACGCGCCAGAGCGTAGCCGCAGAACAGCGCAGAAGCCTCAACCAGATGGCAGACCAGATGGAGCGCGAACTTCTGGAATCAATGCAGAACACAGCCAGCGCGGGCTCAGAATCGTCGACAGGTGCGCTCAGCCAGGAGTACCAGAGACGCAGGCAGCTCATCGACAACCTGCGGCAGCTTGACATCATGGGCAGGGTCATCACGAAGGTAGACACTCCGGCGGCGATACGCGGCACGCAATATGACTACGAGCTCAAGAACGGCGACTATCTCCGCATCCCGGAAACTCCTCTCACCGTCAACGTCATGGGAGCGGTCTACACGTCCTCAAGCCAGCTCTACAACAAGAGCATGAGCATCAACGGCTACGTGAACGCGGCGGGCGGTCCGCTGAAGAGTGCGCACAAGAGGATGGTTTACCTGCTGAAGAGCGACGGCACGACGATACGCCTCACCAGAAGCACGGCAATGCTCTCCAGCAAGCAGTGGACACCTCCGCGCGGGTTCTCTGCGAATGTCGAGCCCGGAGACACGATAGTTGTGCCGGTGAAGTACTCCAACCGCGAGGCCTCAGAGAACTTCAGGGAAGCTGTTGACGTGATATACAAGGTAGCTGTTGCGGCGGGGGTGATCATCAATGCGCTTGACTAAGCTGATACTGGCGGCGGCGGCGGGGCTGTGCTTTGCTTCTTCGGCGTTCGGGGCGGCAAGGTACGAGTACAAGGTCGTCCCGCTGGGGTCTCTCACGTCCTTGCAGAAGTCTAAGGAGGCCGCCTCACGGACTGAACAGGTCGAGGAACTGCTCAACAAGTGGGGGTCTGAAGGCTGGGAGATCGGCGAAATCTTCGCGGTGAGGACAACTTTCGACCCGAACGTCTTCTTCGTCATCATGAAGCGCAAACTTGACTAATGAAGATTTTGCGCTAGAATGATTAGCGTTTTCGGGACGTAGCGCAGTCTGGCTTAGCGCATCTGCATGGGGTGCAGGGGGTCGGAGGTTCGAATCCTCTCGTCCCGACCATAAAACCAGAGAATGATGATGAGGCTCTCACATAAAGCGCGAGGGTCTCATTTTTTGTGCAGAATTGTGGTTGCTGTTAAGGCTGTCCGACACTAAACTATATCCATCCCAACAGATTACAGAGGTGTTATTCATGAAGAGAAGCGGATATGTATTCTTCTTGTGCGTCATCGTCCTGCTTTCGTTCGCGGCTTCATGCTATGCGGAAAACTTCAGCGCAACAACGGCGGGCACGCACGCAATCTCCCTCACGAGCGGCACGGCAAGCCATGTCAATGCGACTGTAACCAAGACGGGCGACGCAACAGGTTCCAGCGACGGAGCGAGCGGCTACGACTGGACGGGCTCGAACGCGGCAGTCTTCGCGAGTGGCGGTGCACAGCTCACGCTGAGCGGGAGTTCCACGACGATCAACAGCGACGCGGTCGGCGGAAACGCAGTCTTCTCGTACGGCGGCAACCTCAACGGCAGCAATTCCGGGAACGGCACGAAAATCATAATCTCTGATGCTACGATAACTACCACTAAGAACAATTCCGGCGGCATCATGGTTACCGGCGGAGGGATAATCAGCGCGGACAGGCTCAGCATCACTACTTCAGGAGGTTCTTCTGCGGCGATTCGCGCGGACAGGGGCGGCGGGACTATCAACGTCAAAGGCGGAACGTACACCACGAACGGTCAGGGCTCTCCTGCTATCTACTCTACGGCGACGATAGCTGGTGCTGATGTTACGCTCGTTTCCGGGATTGCGCAGGTTGTAGTGATTGAGGGCGGGAACTCTGTAAGCCTGACGAACTCGAATCTTACCGCGAACCACACAACCCTGAACGGTCAGGACACGACGCATCAGGCGGTGTTAATCTACCAGTCAATGTCGGGCGACGCTTCGGACGGCTCGAGCTATTTCACGATGGCTGGCGGAAGCCTCACTAACTCGCAGGGAGACATCTTCCACGTAACCAACACCACAACAACTATCACCCTTAACAGCGTAACCATCACGAACAGCGACGCGTCGGGCTATCTTCTGCGGGCATCTGCTGACAGCTGGGGGACAAGCGGCAGCAACGGCGGAAAAGTTACTCTTAACGCGACGAACCAGACGCTTGCGGGCAATATTCTCGTGGACAGCGCGTCGAGGCTCAACATGAGCCTTTACGGTACATCGACGTTCACCGGTGCGGTCAACACGTCGGGGCAGGCCGGTGCGGTGAAGGTTACGGTGTCAGAGGGCACAACGTGGACGCTCACAGCAGACTCGTACGTCTCGGCTCTGGAGAACAAGGGCACGATAACTCTGGGCAGCTTCAAGCTGTACGTGAACGGCACTGAGTACGACGGCACCAGCGAGTCAGCAGGAAGTTATGATGATAGCGACGACGATGAGACTTCAGGAACAGCACCTGTGATCTCTACGGACGTGCTCAAGGACGCTACAGTCGGCAAGAGCTACAGCTTCATGCTCAAGGCGGGCGGCACGAAGCCCATAACGTGGTCAGCAGACGTTGCGCTTCAGGACGGCTTCACCCTTAACGCGTCAACCGGCTACATCAAGGGCAAGCCGACAGTTCGCGCGTCGTACCCCCTGACGATTACGGCGAGCAACAGCGCAGGCAGTACGAACAAAGTATTCACGCTCAACGTCCTCGACGAGAAGCCGACGATAAAGAGTTTCAGCGCAAAGACCGCCTATGTCGACGTTCCCTACAAGCTGACATTCACGGCCAGCAAGGGCACAGGCGACATAACGTGGGAGATAAGCGATGACATTCCTGCCGGCCTGTCGTTTGACACTGTAAGCGCAGAACTCAGCGGAATACCCAGCGCGGCCTTCAATGGTTACGTGAGGGTTGGTGCGACGAACTCCGGCGGCTCTGCAGTGAAACGCTTCAAGCTGACGGTGAAGTCCCAGAAGCCCGTGATCAGCATCACCGGCATGGGCGACGCGGTGAAGGGGCAGCCCTACACTGCGAGCGCGAGCGTAACGGGCACTAACCCCATCACCGTAACGGTCAACAAACTTCCTGCGGGCGTAACGTACGCGTATGTCTCGAAGGACGCTGCGGTGAACTTCTCGGGAACGCCGACGGACTGGGGGAAGTTCTCGGTGAAGATAACTGCGCAGAACACGGGCGGCAAGACGACCAAGACCAAGTCCCTCAAGGTCAACTCAGCTCCGGCGATAACGACGACAACCCTCAAGGAAGCCACGACCGGCAAGAGTTACAGTGCCAAGCTCAAGGCGGACGGCACGAAGAAGATAGCGTGGTCAGTCGCGGAGGGCTCGTCTCTTCCTGCGGGGATAAACCTTAAGGAATCAAGCGGAGCACTCAGCGGCAAGACGACAGGGGACGGGACTTACACCGTGAGATTCGCGGCAACGAACGATTACGGGTCTGACTCGAAAGACCTCACCCTTAAGGTCAACGCGGTAGCACCGAAGATTCGGACATCGAGCCTCAAGAAGGGTACTGCCGGTTCTCCCTACAGCGTTACCCTGAAAGCTACGGGGAGCACGCCGCTCACGTGGGGATGCGAGAGCACGCTTCCCGACGGAATAACCTTCAGCGATGGGACATTCAGCGGGACGAGCACAAAGGCCTTCAGCGGGAACGTTACTGTTACGCTCAGCAACAACGGCGGATCTGTCTCGAAGACTTACGCGCTGGTGATGAAGGCACTCAAGCCCACGATAACAACCGCGAGCCTTCCGTCCGGCACTAAGGGTCAGGCCTACACCGCGATGCTTGAGGCGACAGGAACTCCCGACATCGCGTGGAGCTGGAGCGGCAATCCTGCCGGGCTGGCACTCAATGCGGGCACTGGAGCAATCTCCGGCACGCCGACAGCGTCCGGGACTTTCCGCGTGAAGGTTACGGCCACGAACGACGCTAAGGCCTCGAGCAAGAAGATAAGCCTCACGATAGCTGACACAGAATCAGCATCAAACAATGCGGCTCTGCCCGAAGACGAAGAACCCGGCTCTGAGACGCAGGATGTCAGCGAAATGCCGGAAGATGAAGGACGTGTGCTCCCGGAAGACCTTGTGATTGTCGCGGAGCTCGGAGCAATAAGCGTTGACGTGGCGGGAATGTACGACTTTGACGCGGAACTTTCCGGCGACGCAGAGATTGGCGCAAAGATGTACTGGCTTGCCCGCTCGTCAGAGCCTTCGGAGGACGACGAGATAGCGGAGTTCAGTGATGAGGCAGGCCAAGAGACCGCGACTGTGCCCGAGAGCCGCAAGGTCAAGGTGTCCGTGTGGCTGATGGAAGGAGTAACGTACGAGCCTGCAATAGCAGTCAGCAGGAAGTAAGTGCGGAGAGTTTGCCCTCTCGTTTCGGCGGGAGGGTAATTTTTTGTGCTATAATCACCGCGTCCCTGCCTTCCGGGATAACGCACAGACGGAAGGCCGATTAGTCCAGAGGGAGGAGGTGCAGTGAAGGTGCGCAAGTATGAAATGCTAGTAATTCTTGACGCAGCAGCCGATGCCGACCAAGCAGGAGAGATCACGCAGATTGAGGAACTCATCAAGCGTCTCGGAGGCAGCGTGTCAAAGACAGATGCGTGGGGCAAGAGAACCCTCGCCTATCCCATCCGCAAACAACCCGAAGGTTATTACGTGCTGTTCAACTTTGAGCTTGAGCCGTCCCAGACGTTCGAGCTCAGGCGTGTGCTTGGCCTGAGGGCGAATGTTTACCGCCAGCTAGTGATAGTTCTTGACGACTAAGGAGGCGGGAGACTATGAGAGGATTCAACCGCGCGATAATTGCTGGAAATCTGACCAGAGACCCGGACTTGCGCTACACCGTCAACAAGAAGGCTTATGCGCGTTTCACTGTTGCCGTCAGCAGCACGTGGAAAAACGCTAACGGTGAAGTTCAGGAGAACACGGACTATATCAATGTCGTTGCGTGGGGTGCGATGGCCGAGACCTGCGGAAAGTACCTGAAGAAGGGAAGCCCAGTGCTCATTGAAGGCCGTATCAAGACAGGCAGCTACGACGCAAAGGACGGAAGCGGCAAGAGATACACCACAGAGATATACGCTGACAATATGGTCATGCTGGGTTCAAGAGAGGGCGGCCAAGACACAGGCTTCCAGCAGAGGCAGTCAGGCTCGTCATCACCGTACAATATGCCCGTACCAAGCGATGACGATTTCGGCAAAAGCATAGGAGAAAGCGGGTTCGGCGGAGGAGGTTTCACGCCAGGCTTCGCTGGAGGGAACAGCGGCATTCCAGACAACATGGACGATTCCGGCGGAATACCGTTCTAGACTTAAGGAGGACATTTATTTATGGAGGAACGCGAAAACACATCACGCGAAGGCAGGCCGGGAACACCCGCACGCGCTGCCGGCGGAATGGGTCTGCGCAGAGGTGCATCAAGACGCAGGCCGAAGTTCTGCTATTACTGCGTGGAGAAGCAGGAACACGTAGACTACAAGGACGTTGAGAAGCTCAAGAAGTACATCAGCGAGCGCGGAAAGATCATTCCCCGCCGCGTAACCGGCAACTGTGCAAAGCATCAGCGTCTGCTTACTGAGGCGATCAAGAGAGCCAGATACATGGCACTTCTCCCCTACTCGCTCGACTAATGAAGCGCATAATTCCCTGCGTTGCGATAACCCTTGCGCTGGTGCTCGCAGGGAGTTACTTTCCCGTTTTGGGGCTGATTGCCCCTCTGCCGCTTGCTGTTCTGGGCTGTGCTGAAGGACGCAAACCCGCAGGCATTGCAGAACTCCTCGTCGAAGCAACGTTGTTCTTCATCATGTCCCCGTCAGTAGCGTTATTCTTCCTAATCAGCTGTGCTCCGCTTTCGGCCGCAATCTCTGCCGTGTCGCGCGAAGATTTCCGGCAGGCCAAGAAGTACTCAGGTGCAGAGAGCCTCACGGTGTGCGTCGGCGTGTCGATAGTGAGCAAGCTCGTGCTCCTCGTGGTGTTCTGGATGCTGACGGGACGGAACATTCTCGTTCCCGACATCTCGCGCGCGGACTCTGCTATCGTTCAGCTCTACGCCAACCAGCCCGAACTTCGCGGAGCTCTCGTGAGTATGCTTGCGCTTATCCCGCACATCGTGCCGACGCTGCTTATCCTGTGGTGCTGTGTCGAAACCCTCATCAACTACGTCATGTGCTGCCGTATCACGAAGAAGCTCCCCAACACTCCGCCCGCCCTTCCTGCGTTCAACCAGTGGAGGTTCTCCGTGTCATTGCTGTTCGCGGGGGTACTGTCGCTCCTTGCGGGGTACTTCATCAACGCTGACGAGTGGTTCGCGGGCTCGGTCTTCATCATGAACGTACAGATTGTGCTTAATGCCTTCATGTTCGTTCAGGGGGTGTCTATGGCGTTCTGGATCATGGACGGCTTCAAGTTCCGCAGGATGTCGAAGGTCATTGCGTGTATTGTGCTGAGCTTTCCGTTCTTCTGGCCTTGGCTTATCGTTATCGGGATGAGCGATATGGCGTTGAACCTCCGCGAAAGGATAAAGTTCGGAGGAAAATAGCTGCTTCACAGTTCACTGCCTACACGTTAAATGTGTGTGGCCTGTGGATAGAATAGTGCTACACGATCCTGAAGGAGGCAAGAGGTTATGACGCAGGAAATATCTTACTTTCAGGCAAAAGCAGCACTGTGGATGTCCCGGCTTCTGAATGCTGACATCCTTCAAGCTGACAACATGGCATTCTATTACTACCTGAACTTTTCGGGAGTCAGCCTTAAAAGGTTACTGCGGGACATTATCAGAATCGTACGGATGAAGCCTGATACTCCCGAAAAAGCAGAGGCACTTGAAGAGCTCCGAGCTGCACAAACGTGGACAATGTTCCGCTTAACCAGAGACTTCAACGATATAATTATCGACAACCCGGCACTCAAGGGAACAGTGAGAGACTGTGCGCTGAAACACTGTCAGGCCATCGCAGAAGCAGAAACCCTTGACGCGGAGACCTGCAGGCGAACACGCGAGAAGATTGCTGAACTGTTCGGCCTCAGCCCGGAAGCTCAGGAACTGCTGGAGTTCGCGTACATCCACGAAACAGAAAGCAATGTGAACGGCTACCTTGAGAATGAGCTGGAAATCTTCAAGGCACATAACAGAAGAATGTTCGCTGTCGTAATGGACATGGATATTTCTGCGGTGATGGATGCCCTTCACGAACTCCAGACATGCTGCCTCTTGGGAGACCATCCGATATTTAACGGCTTCGGAAGAATCGCAGATGCCGTGTTCAAGCTGTACGAGAGTCCTGACGCAGACCCTGAGGAAATTTTCTGTTCGCCGCTGAAAGGAGACACTCTGCCTCTGGACAGGTTCAACATAGCGCGTGAAGATTTGAGCTACATCACGAGGCTTCTGAAGTCGGACACAAATTCGCCCGTACACATCATGATTTACGGCTCTCCCGGGACGGGCAAGACAACTTTTGCGCGAAGCCTTGCGCATGAACTGGGATTAACCGCGTGGACATCCAACACCTCCGAAGATGACGCGCGCAGGGGACGTGAAGGAAGCGTGGTTGCCAGCATGAACATAGCCGCGAAACGTCCGGGCAGCTTTATCGTTGTGGACGAGGCGGAACAGATTCTGCACAGCGGCATAGACGAGAACCAGAACAGAGGCAAGGAGAAATCATGGCTTCATTCGCTGCTCGAGAAGCCGGGCTGCCGTGTAATCTGGATAACCAACCACGTCGAGCATATTCACCCGTCAGTGATGCGGAGATTCTCTTACAGCGTATATTTTCACGAGGCCGGCAGGAAGGAACGCGAGAGGTTCTTTGCCGACATAACGGAACGCCACAGCGTAAGGGACTGCTTCAGCGACGCGGACATCAAGACTCTCGCACGGAATTACGCTGTACCTGCGGCAGTGATCGAGAACGCAGTAACTCAGGCCAAGACACTCGGCTGTGATGGAGGTGAATTTGTCCCGACTGTTGAGCAGTTCATTAAGAGCTACCTGACGCTGCTTCACGGAGGCCGGAAATTCATACGCAGGCCGTCAAACGAAATCAGAGGCTTCACGCTCTCGGGGGTATCTCTGGACGGTTCGGCAATAGATGACATCATGAGGAGGTGCAGGCGCGCGGACGAGGCAATGAAGCTCGCGGACGGACAGCTTGAAGGCGGGTGCGCAACGATGCTCTTCTATGGCCCTCCGGGCACGGGCAAGACTGCACTAGCCAGACACATTGCGTACGAGATTGACCGTGAATGCATAGTCCAACGAGGAAGCGACCTGCTGAACTGCTACGTCGGGAACACTGAGAAGAACATTGCGGGGATTTTCCGGCAGGCTGAGGATGAAGGGGCTGTGCTGGTGATTGACGAGGCTGATACCTTCCTGTTCCGGCGTGATATGGCGGTGCACTCTTGGGAAGTGAGTCAGGTCAACGAGTTTCTGACGTGCCTCGAGGAATGCCGGTGCTTCTGCATCTGCACGACTAACAGGCTCAGCGAGCTTGATGCCGCGTCAGTGAGGAGGTTCTCCTACAAGGTAGCATTCAGTTATTCGGGCGCAGAGCAGATTACTGCACTTTATGCCTCACTGCTTGCCCCGCTGTGCACTGAACCTCTGAGCCCTGAACTTGGCCGGGAACTCTCAGCGATGAAGAAGCTCACGCCCGGAGATTTCCACGCGGTAAGAATGCAGTATGCCTCGTACCTGTCCGACTGTGAGGCGAGCCACGAGGAGATGATAGCTGCCCTGAAGCGTGAAGTCTCGCTGAAACATTAAGGGGGAATGATATAATCAGCAGACTTTTTCACAGGAGGAATAATCACCATGAAACACACATTTACGTTTGACGGACAGGAGCTGACTTTCAGCGCGCCGGACAATGCCGCAGAATCCGCCAAAAGAATCATCACTGACCTGCTCAGCAAAGCAGGCTTCATCAACATCGAGTTCGACGACATCAAGGACATTCTTGACGGTGCAAGGGACGTTGCCATAGGCGAGGGCACGGCTAGCGGCGAGAACAGGTGCGCTGATGCCGCGCGCAAGGCAATTGAGCACATCATGGACGCTGACAGGCTCATAGTCAGTGTTCAGAGCAGCCCGGATGTTACGCTGGCAGAACTGGCCGATGCCGCCGAGATGGTGGGTGAGAGCGTTGACCCCACAGCGCAGCTTATCTGGGCACATGTCATCGATGAATCACTGGGAGACAGCGTGAAAGTCAGTGTAATAGCCGCGTCATTTGACATGGAAATTTGACGGTGTTATATTCACGCCTAATTTTCCCATTGAAAGAAGGAATTGTATCAACATGAACGGCTTGACACTCGTCGGCATAGCTGTAGTCGTGCTGTCGCTGGCGTATGTACTCTACGGCCGCTGGCTGGCCAGGACGTGGGGAATTGACCCGCTCGCAAAGACTCCGGCATACCGCTTCGAGGACGGACAGGACTACGTACCGGCCTCAAGGTTTACGATCTTCGCCCACCAGTTCAACAGTATCACCGGCGCAGGCCCTGTTACCGGCCCGATAATCGCCGCAATGTTCGGCTGGCTTCCTGCGTTCCTGTGGCTTCTCGTCGGAGGCGTGTTCTTCGGCGCAGTGCAGGACTTCACGGCACTCTATGCTTCGGTCAAGAATGAAGGCAAGTCTATGGGGCTCATCATTGAGCGTTACATAGGACACACGGGCAGAAAGTTATTCCTGATGTTCTGCTGGCTGTTTACGCTGTTAGTCATTGCGGCCTTCGCGGACATCTTGGCCGGAACGTTCAACGGCTTCACTAAGGACGGCGGACAGAACGTGCCCGGAGCGGCGGCGGCCTCAATCTCGATGATATACATTTTTGCGGCTATGGTGTTCGGGCTTTTTCTGAGGTTCACGAACAACAGCGAGCTTGCTAAGTTCATCATCGGCGTGATTCTTGTTGTGGCGATGCTCGGGCTCGGGATTGCCTATCCCATGTACTACAACGCCCAGACGTGGAGATACGTCGTGTTCGCGTACTGCTTCATAGCGTCGGTTCTGCCGATGTGGCTTCTGAAGCACCCCAGAGACTACCTGAGCGTGTTCCTTCTTCTGGGAATGATTATCGGCGGAGCGGTCGGAATCATCGTTGCTAACCCGACGATAGAGATGCCGATGTTCGCGGGCTGGAGCGTGAAGAATCAGCCTCTCTTCCCGATACTGTTCATCACTATAGCGTGCGGCGCAGTGTCAGGCTTCCACAGCCTTGTGTCGTCGGGCACGTCCTCGAAGTCCATCGCCAATGAAGTAGACATGCTCCCTGTAGGGTACGGCTCAATGCTCGTCGAGACCCTGTTAGGCGTTGTGTCGCTGGTTATCGCGTGCAGTGCGGCGAGCGGCGGAGGGCTTCCTACGGGTACACCGTTCCAGATTTTCGGCAACGCTGTAGGAGGGTTCTTCACGATGTTCGGGCTTCCGGCGCATATCTCTACGTGCGTGATGATGATGTGCGTCTCTGCGCTGGCGATGACGACGATTGACGCGGTTACCAGAATAAGCCGCATGTCGTGGCAGGAGTTCTTTGCTCCGGCTGAAGGCGAGAAAGCGGGCTTCTTCGTGAAGTTCATCACGAATAACTACGTTGCGACGATAATTTCTCTCGCGCTGGCTTATGCTCTGTGCCTTGCGGGTTATGCGAGCATCTGGCCTCTGTTCGGTGCGGCTAACCAGCTGTTGAGTGCTCTGGTGCTTACGGCTCTTGCGGTGTTCCTGCGCGTAACGGGCAGGAAGGGCTGGATGCTGTACGTGCCGATGACGTTCATGTTCGTCGTAACTATGAGCGCATTAATCATCAGCGTGTACAACATTGTGTTGAAGCTGGGTGCGGGAAGTTTCGTGTTCATGGTTGACGGCTTGCAGTTAATCATTGCGCTGGCGTTGATGACGCTTGCGGTTCTGGTGGTGTCGAACTGCTGGAAGGAGCTTTTCACGGCGAAGCACAACGCGGCGACTGCATAACACAATCACCCCTCCCGGCCTCCCTGCCTAAGGGTGGAACGAGGGGGGTTATGTTCCTCACCTACAACTCCCCTCAAAGCACAGCCTTCACATCAGAGACCGTTGCGCTCCCGTCCATCGTCAGCATCAGCTCACATGCCTTGCAGAACAGCCCCGCAAATCTCTTCATGCTACCTTCATCGTACAGCTTGGCGTTATAGTCCAGCGATACCCCGTATTCCGTCCTCGCGTCAAGAATCTCAACATTCAGCGCGTTGTCGCAGGTGAGAGCATCATACGGCACGGCCTCCAGACTATCAATCACGCTGTCGTCCCCAATGTATTCATACATATCACCCTGATACAGCAGGCACAGCAGCAGATCATCACCGAAGGCCTCTTCATCGCAGTACGACACCCTGCCGTGCGATATTCCGTCCTTTATCTGCGCGCTTATCTCCTCGAACAGCCCGGACAACGTTAATCCCTCCGTCAGGTGAAGCGCAACAGGAAGATACTTTATCAGCACACCGACAGCCTTCATCTTTTCTGCGTCAGCCCTGCCGTCCCACGTCCACGTGAACATTACATCATCAGAGGCATTGTAGGCAGACAGAGCAACAGCCGCCGCCGCAATGTAGAAGCCGTTTTTCCCCAGCCCGTATTTCCCGCTTAAGGCTTCTGCGTCGTCCCTCGTGAAGCTGAACGCCTCGTAATGCTCCGCGTCCTCGTTCTCGTCCGTGATGCGGTCCTGCTTAGGAAGAGTGCTCCAGTTCCCGCCCCTGCAGACTCCGGCGAAATACTTCATGTCCAAAGCGAACAAATCACTCTCCCTGTATTCCACTTCCTCACGCAGAATCCCGAAGGTGTTATCACGTTCCAGCCGTCCGCCCTTCAATGCCGCAACAATATCTGCGATGAACCGTTCCGCAGAAGTCCCGTCGCAAACAACGTGGCATATATCCAGTAGTACAGCCTTATGTGTCGGAGTCTTGATGACCCTGCACCGGAACAGCGGCTCACCGTCAAACGTGAACGGCCTCACGAAGTGATTTACCTGCGCTTCAAGTTCCTCGTCCCTCATCTCCTCAACAGGTATCTCACGCTCAAAGTCTGCCCTCTGCTCGAAAACGTACCGCCCGTTACTCTCAGCAACAACGCTCGACAATATCGGGTGAGCCTTCACAGCTTCACTTATTGCCCGTGAGACTTCCTGCAAATCCACGTCAGGCTTGATGTTTATCCTGAAGGGTATGTTCAGCGTCGGAACAGGAGCATTCTTCTTGATCTCGTCCATCATGTAGAGCTGTATCACGTTCAAGGGAACATCGCCGCTCCCTTCGTGTCCTGTCTTCACGTCCTCCAGCAGAGCAGAAATCTTCCTGACCGTCCGCCCCTCGTAAATCATCTGCACATTGAGCCCCCGAAGCCCGCAGTGCAGCACCGTCTCTATCGCCTTCAGTGAATCTCCGCCCAGCATGAAGAAGTCATCATCAATCCCGACACTGCCTTCAGGGTCGAGCACGTGCTTTATCGCCGCGCACATCGTCGCCTGCACAAGGTTCACGGGCTTGACGTACGGGCAGGTTCGTGCGGACATATCAGGTTGCGGGAAGGCATGAGCATCAACCTTGCCGTTCGCATTCAGCGGGACGTGGTCAATCCTGATGAACCACGCAATAGTCATGAAGTTTGGCAGATGCTCCCTCAGTGTTGAGTTTGCCGACGCAGTGTCCAGCTCCTTATCCGCCATGTAGTACGCAGCGAGGAGCTTCGCGCCGTTCCTGATGATGACGCTGACATAGCAGAAATCAAGCTGAAGGATTCGCTTTACGGCCGCCGCGAGCCCCTTAAGGCTGAGACGGTTTCCGCTTATCTTGACCATGTCGTCAGTGCGCCCGAGAACTGTATACAGTCCGTCCTTGCCGCGTTTCACCCAGTCGGAACCGACAAAGTATTTTTTGCCGTTGATCTCGGTGAAAGAGGACGCTTTGTTGTCATTGGTGTAGCCTCTGAAGTAGGGAAGGCTGAAACAGATAATGCCTTCGTCGGAGGGTCTGCCCTTTTCGTCGAGGAGCACTATATCAAGCCCGCTGACGTTGTATCCGGCAGGAGTAATGTCATACGGCTTGTCAATCCAGAAG